>JAVBOS010000012.1:0-16930 GCA_031550255.1 Anaeroplasmataceae bacterium
TCTTCTCATTATTCCTGTGATCTAATATTTTTAAATGTATTGAATAAACTTCAAATAATTTTTTTATAATTTTTCCTAAATTTTTGTCATCCATATTTAATTTTAATTCCTCAATTAAACCTTTCCTAGCTTTACCCATACTACCCTGCCATGATATATTATCTTTTTATTACTCCCACTGGTAAAAAAGTAATTTTATTGTATAACATTTATTCTATTAAGAAAGAACTCCAACGAAATTGACCACTTTTTTCATATTTTATATTCATTATACATATGTATTTATAGGTGATTAATGTGGATAAAATAAGTAAAATTATAATCAACGATAATAAGCAATTAGAAGTTGATAACATAATTAAGGTGAAATCTTTTAATACTGAAGAATTTGTTTTAGAAACTACAACTGGACCATTAATTATCCAAGGTGAAGGATTAGAAATGGATAGTATCAATACATCAAATAACAAATCATGTATTAAAGGAATTTTTTATAAGATTATCTTCCATGAAGTTGATAAAAAGAAAAAAAAGGATGAAAACTTTATTAAAAAGTTGCTTAAATAATGCAATCACTTCTACAACTTTATTATGTATTAATAAGTTTGTTATTTGGCGTCTTTATACATTTTTTATATAGTCTGTTTTTTCTAAAATTAAAGAAGTTTATCGCTACTACACAAGTTTTATTTTATACTTCTATTAGCATAATATATATTCGTATTTTAGAAGTAAATGAAATACAATTTAATAAGATTCTTATATTGTTTATAGTACTTGGATATTTTATATCTTATTTATATTTGTCTTACGAAATAGAAAAAATTCTAACTGTTTTTTATAAGCATCTAGAATATATATATAAAATACTTTTGAAATGATTTATATTCTTGTTTTACCCATATATTTTTAGATATATTAATAAAAAGATAAAAGATTACAAGAAAAAAAGAAAAGAAATTAAGAACCATATTATGCGAAGACCTAAAAGAAATGAGTTGTTTTAACTCATTTTTTATGTTTTTAGTCGTAAATGACTAGTAAACTTAAATATTATTATGATATAATAATAAAAGGTATTTTAGGAGGTTATATTATGGAAAATAATTTAACAGAACAAGAATTAGTAAGACGTGAAAAAATAAAGTTTTTAGAAGATAAAGGCGTTAAACCATTTGGTGGACGTTTTGATCGTACTTCTAATTCTAAATTAATTAAAGATGAATTTGAAAATAATTCAAAAGAAGAACTTGAAACAATCCATCGTGAAGTAAAAATCGCTGGTAGAATAATGACTAAACGTAATCAAGGTAAAGTTGGATTTATGAATATCCAAGACAAATTTGGTGAGATTCAAATTTTCATTAGCCTTGCTATTATTGGTGAAGAGTCATATGAAATATTTAATAAAGGTGATATCGGAGACATTATCGGTATTGAAGGTGTTGTATTTAGAACTAACACAGGACAATTAAGTGTTAAATGTTATAAATATCATCACTTATCAAAAGCTTTAAGACCACTACCAGAGAAATTCCATGGTTTACAAGATAGAGAAGAAGCTAGACGTAGAAGATACGTTGATTTAATTATGAATGAAGAATCAAAGAAAGTAGCTTTAACTAGACCTCGCATTATTCGTGCTATTCAAAACTTTTATGATTCAATGGGGTTTGTAGAAGTTGAAACACCCGTATTACATCCAATATTAGGTGGTGCGGCTGCTAGACCATTTATTACTCATCATAATACTTTAGACATGCCATTTTATTTACGCATCGCTACTGAGTTACCTTTAAAAAGATTAATTGTAGGTGGATTAGAAGCTGTTTATGAAATTGGACGTTTATTCCGTAATGAAGGAATGGATGCTACTCATAACCCTGAATTTACAACAATTGAAGCATACTTAGCATATTCAGATATGGAAGGTATGATGGACTTAGTTGAAAACATGTTCGCAACTGTTGCTATGAATGTGCTTGGTACTACTGATGTTGTTAAAGGCGACAAAGTTATTAATCTAGCTAAGGGTTGGAAACGTTGGCATATGGTTGATGCTATAAAAGAAATAAGTGGTGTTGATTTCTGGAAAGAAATGTCTTTTGAAGAAGCAAAAGCTTTAGCTAAAGCTCATCATGTTGATGTTCCTAAACATCATACTGGAGTAGGTCATATTATTAATTCTTTCTTTGAAAAATATGTAGAAGAAACAATCGTTCAACCTACTATTATCTATGGTCATCCAATTGAAATTTCTCCGTTAGCTAAAAAGAATGAACAAGATCCTCGTTTTACTGATAGATTTGAATTATTTATTGATCAAAAAGAATACGCTAATGCTTTTAGTGAATTAAATGATCCAATCGATCAACGTGAAAGATTTGAAAATCAAATTAAAGAAAAAGAACTTGGAAATGATGAAGCAAATGAAATGGATACAGATTTCGTAGAATCATTAGAATACGGAATGCCTCCATGTGGTGGAATTGGTGTTGGAATTGATAGATTTGTTATGTTATTAACTAATACTTCTTCTATCCGTGATGTTTTATTATTCCCTCATATGAAAAATCGTTAAGAGGTTAAAATGAATATATATACAGATTATGCTAATTGGAAATTTGAAAATTATTCAATTGTTTCTACGTTAGTTTCTCAAAAGAGTAAAGTTATAAGTCGATTCTCACATGTTATTTCTGTTATTGAACATTTATATGCTAAACATATAAAGACAAATAATGACTTAGCGATTGATGAAGAAGTTATTTTTGAATCTGCATTTAATTATATTTATGATCACTTTAACACTATAACCATTTTATTAGAAAAAAATTTTAATAATAATGTTGACGAATTAAATAAGTTTTCAAAAACAATTAATTTATTATTATATATAAATGACTTTCAAAATGAAGTATTAAATCATGAATTAAATAATAAATCAGATATAAAATTATTAGATGATTTAGAACAAAAAGTACTAACACTAATTGAAACAAAAACAGAAGCAGCTGATACATATTTTGCATTATTAAATGATATTACATCAAAAATATTTGAAAGTAATGGAATTGAATATTATGCTGTTAATGAAATTATGTATGACATTGCTTTAGCATATGATTTGATAGATGAAAATGAAGACGATTCTACTTCTGGTTTTAGTAAGTTTCTAAACAATAGAATTTTTAAAACGGTATAGTTTTATGGAAATTATAAAAGCTACTAACAATGATTTAGACCAAATAATGGAAATCATAGCTGATGCTAAAAATCTATTAAAACAAAGTGGCTCTTTACAGTGGAATACACCTGATGGATATCCTAATCAAAATACTTTTATTAAAGATATCGAAGAAGGTATATGTTACATTTGTAAAGAATCTGATATAGTCTGTGGAGTATATGCCCTACAACATGAGATTGATCATAATTATGATGTTATTTACGATGGTAATTGGATAACAGCTGGAAATAATTATCTATCAATTCATAGAATTGCTGTAAAAAGTAATTATTATCATTCTAGCGTTACTAAGTTAATGATGGATTACGCTGTTAATCACGCAATAAAATTAAGTAAGCATTCAATTAGAGTTGATACACATGAATTGAATAAACCAATGCAAGGATTACTATTAAAAAGTAATTATGAACAAGTTGGTATAATTTATTTACTAACTTCAAATATTGATAATAAAAGATTAGCTTTCGAACTAAAAATAAAAAGATAATACCCTTGAATGGTATTATCTTTTTTTACTAGTATGATTTGTATTAAAAGAAAATTTTAAAGAAATTTCCTATTATATTGTTTTCATAAAAATATTTGGATAATCTGAAAGCATCTGAATTAAGCTGCATATCTGTAATCATGAAATCATTAAATCCTGTTAATGATGATATTGGCATTATAAGCGAAATAATGATAAATGCACAATATATAACTACAAAATATATTAATGTCATAAAAAGTAATCCTAGTATTCCATCTAATGTTTTAAATATTTTGCTAGTTCTTAATAATTTTATTATTTGTTTTAATATAAAGGCCATTATTGAAGTACCAACAAATAAAAGTAAGAAGGCAATTATAACTACTATAAATCTTGTCATTTGATTACTAATTGAAGTAGCTATTTGGCTTTGTAGTGATGCAATAGTTGTATCAGTAACGTTTGAATCTACTATTTTCGCAATCATTTGTGATAAAAAGTTGGGAAAACCTAATTCATTTAAAACATTTAATATTCCTTCAGAAACATTATTTCCATTTATATTTTGTATAGCTTGTGATGAAATAACATTATCATATACTTTTGGTTGAATTAATGCATTTAACCAACGAGGTCCTATAAAATCAGCAAACCTGCCAGCAAAAATAATTGAAAAAATTAATCCGAAAATAGAATTTGCTATTTTTATAAATTTTTCAAAAAATCCCTTTTTCCAACCAATTAAAACCATAATAATAAATAATAAAAATATTATAATATCTGTTATTCCAAATAAACCTAAAATATTCATCAACTACACCAACTTTCAAATATATTATATCTCATGTAATTCTTCAACTTATGAAAAATTTATGAAGCGACATTATATATAGTATATGTATTTTTTTCGCTAATATTATTATAACATATTTGTCGATTTTTGTAGTATTGTGCTATATTATTTTTTCAATATCCTCATGGTGTTTAAAATTGCAATCAAAGCTACACCAACATCTGCGAAGACTGCAAACCACATTGTTATTAACCCTAAACTTCCAAGTAAAATAAACACTAACTTTACCGCTAAGGCAAAAATAATGTTTTGCCAAATGATTCTTTTAGTAATTTTAGCAATTCTTATTGCTTTTAATATTGCCATTGGTTCATCGGTCATTAAAACTACATCAGCCGCTTCAATTGCCGCATCACTACCTAGTGCTCCCATTGCAACACCAACATCAGAAAGTGCTAATACTGGGGCATCGTTGATTCCATCGCCAACGAATAATTTTTTACCTTTTATTTGTTCAAATTTCTTAACTTTATCCTGAGGCAATAATTCATAATATACCTCGTCAAGCATTAGTTTTTCATTAACTTTCAATGCTACATTTTTATAGTCTCCAGTTAGCATTACTGTCTTTATTTTTTGATTTTTTAATTGGCTTATAGTCTCAAAGGAATCTTTTTTTATTTCATCTTCAATTATTATATTTCCTATATATAGACTATTTTTTGAAACATATAAAACAGTTCCAACTGTATCTGCTTTTTTATATATAATATTATTGTTATCCATTAATTTTTGATTCCCAATTAATATATTATCATCTTTAACCTTACAACTGATTCCTTGGCCAAGTATCTCATTATAATTAGTAACTAAACTTGTATCTATTTTTTTCTTATAATCATTCTTTATTGATATCGCAATTGGATGATTAGAAAATATCTCACAGTAAGCTGATACTTCTAACAATTCTTCTTTGGAAACAAAGTTTTCAGTATTTATCTGTGTTACTTTAAAAACACCTTTTGTTAAAGTTCCTGTTTTGTCAAAAACAACTGTATCTATTAATGTTAATTCTTCTAAAAAACTACTTCCCTTTATTAGTATTCCCTTTTTACCCGCCAATCCTATACCACCAAAATAACTAAGCGGAATAGAAATCACAAGAGCACACGGGCAGGAAATTACAAGCAATTCTAATGCACGATATAGCCATATTGAAAATTCTTGTTTAAAAAACAACCATGGTATAATAGCTAGCAATATGGCACCAATTGTTACTAAAGGAGTATAAACTCTTGCAAACTTTGTAATAAATTTTTCAGTATTTGCTTTTTTATTTGAAGCATTCTCTACTAACTCTAATATTTTTGATACTGCAGATTCTTCAAATACTTTCGTTACTTTTATAGTAAGAGGTGAATTAATATTAATAAAACCACTTAAGACTTCATCATTAATTAAAACATCCCTCAATAAACTTTCTCCAGTTAATGACTTTGTATCTACACTTGATGTTCCTTCAATGATTACTCCATCAAGAGGAATTTTTTCACCTGGTCTTACCAAAATGAAATCATTTATATTAACTTCTTCAGGACTTACCTTTACTAGTTCATTTCCTTTTCTTATTATGGCAAAATCCGGTTTGATATCCATTAAAGTTGCAATTGATTTCCTAGATTTATTAACAGCTAAATCTTGAAAAAATTCTCCAGCTTGATAAAAAAGCATTACTCCAACTGCCTCTGGATATTCTTTTATGCAAAATGCTCCAATTGTAGCAATTACCATAAGAAAATTTTCGTCAAAAACTCTTCCTTTAATAATATTTTTCACAGCCTGTAGTAATATATCATATCCAATTATTAAATAGCTTACTATAAAAACGATAAACTTTAAATTGTCTGATATCTTAATTAAATATGTTAAAACTAACAAAATAAAGGCTATAACAAATCTAATGATTTTTTTAAAAGATGATTTATCATCGTCAACATGATTATGATGCCCATGTTCAACATTATTATTTTCTTTAAAATGTACTTTATTTAACTTTAATTCTCTTTTTACAACTACATCTGGTTCGATATCTTTGACATAATTAATAATTTTAGTAACAACTTCTTCCATGTTAATTTCTTCAACTTCAAAAACAAGTTTAGAAGTATTGAAATTCAATGTAACATTAGTAGCTAGTTTATTTGTATAGTTTTCAATTTTAGAAGCACAGTTTGTACAGCATAATCCCCTTAGTATTAGTGTTACCTTCATCATTCTTCAATATGCTCCATTCCGATATCTAAAATATCTTTTACGTGCTCATCTGCTAATGAATAAAATGAAACCTTTCCTTCATTTCTATTTTTAACCAATTTCGATTGTCTTAATACTCTTAACTGATGTGATATCGCTGATTGTGTCATTTGTAATAACACAGCAATGTCTCCTACGCACATTTCTGATTTTCTAAGGGCATACAAAATTCTTACCCTTGTAGTATCTCCAAAAACCTTAAATAGTTCAGCCAAATCAAATAATGCATCATCATTTGGCATTTTATTATTTACATCTTTTATTGTATCTTCATGTATACAGCATTTTAATTCATCCATTTTGCACCTCTAATATGAATACTTGTTCATATATCAATATTATAGAACTTGTTTTGTTTTTTGTCAATGAAGATACTCTTTTAAATAAAAAAAACACCAAACGGTGTTTGATTTTTATTTAACGCTCCATCCACATCAATCACAAGCTTAAGGCTGCTACCTTCCGGTCCTGACCTGGTTCACCGAAATTGATTGGATGAAGACTAAATAATTCTAACATATATAATTAAAAATATCAATAGTTTATAATAAATCCAATATATTTATTGATGCATAAAAAGAACCACTTTTAAGCATTTTCAATATCTTTTTTTTACTTACAAGTGCCACATCTATAACTTCATCTAACTGTAATACACATTCTTTTAAATTAATGTCTTGCGTAAACAACCAAACTTCAACGATACTCGATTCTCGTATAACAGTTTGGACTTTCTTTCCATTACTTGGAAGTAATGTAAGTCCAAGTTCTTCTTTTACTTCCCTTACAGCGCAGTCAAGATCATCAATATCTTCTGATGTTAAACTTCCACCAGTCATAGACCAAAGATTTGGTAACGACTTATTAGGTGATCTCTTTTGGATAAGTATTTCACCATCATTATTCTTTATCCAAATATGAACAACTTTATGATATTCTCCAGGATTAAGTTTATCGCCACGTAGTGCGGTTTTATTTAAATCTTCACCGTTTCTATTAAACAATTTCCATCTTTCGATTGAATTAGTAATCTCTAAATAATTTTTAATAGCAAGAACTTCTCTATCATGAACATTTTTCATAAATGGGTATTTACTTTCATAATTAGCCAAAAACCAAATAACATCATTTTGATGAATCCATTTAGGTTTCATTCCTTGTTGTTCTTCTGTTTTAGTCAGTTTTTTTCTAAATCCTTCTTGAACTACCGAACAAATATAGTAATGATTAACATAACATCCAGTCTTAAAATATTCTCTTATTGTTAAAAAAGGTTCTTCTGTCGCGCTAACATCCATTCCAACTTCTTCTAATAATTCCCTTTTTAAACATTTTAAAAACGTTTCATTTTCTTCGACTCCACCACCTGGAAGCATAAAATGATTTTTCTTAACACTTTGAATCAACAATATAGCTTTATTTTTTACTATAATAGCTCTACAAGCATTTCTTTTAATTTCCATGTTTTCTACATTTTCTTTTTTTAAACCATCATGGAATAATTCTAAAACCATTATAGTCACCTCACTATTTTTTTCTTAATTTTTTAAAAAAATCTTGAATAAGTTCTTTACTCTCTTCTTCGAAAATTCCTTCAAAAACATTAACCTTATGATTGAATTTAAAATCAAATAGATTTATTACACTTCCTGCCGCACCAGTCTTAGAATCTTTAGCTCCATAATATAAATTCTTTATTCGTGATTGAATAATAGCCCCTGCACACATTGGACAAGGCTCTAATGTAACATACATATCACATTCTTCTAATCTCCACGAACCAATTTTTTTACAAGCTTTATTTATTGCAATAACTTCTGCGTGTGAAATTGTTGTTTGGTTTGTTTCTCTTAGATTATGCGCTTTCGCAATAATTTTATTTTCATAAACTATTACACATCCAACTGGAATTTCTCCCTTACTGTATGCTTTTTTTGCCTCAAGTAAGGCACTTTTCATATATTTTTTATCCACGTTTTAGAACCTTATGACAATGTCTACATCTTGCTTCATAACTTTCACTTGCACCAACCTGAACAATTGGATCATCTTCATATGCTGGTTTTCCATTAATTATTCTTTGTGTTCTTGTTGCTACTTCACCACAAACCATGCAAATGGCAGTTAATTTTGTAATATCTTCGGCGATCGAAAGTATTATCGGCATAATACCAAAAGGTTGACCTTTAAAATCACAGTCTAATCCTGCACAAATTATTCTAAGTCCTTTATCTGCTAAATTTTGAATTATATTAACAATACTAATATCGAAGAATTGTATTTCATCAATAACAATTGCTTGTGTAGTTTCGTCTATATAATTTAATATTTCACTAGGTTTAGAAATGTTAATAGCTTTAGTTCTATATTTACTATGAGAAACTATCTCATCAGTTGCATATCTATTATCAATAATTGGTTTGAAAACCAAATAATTTTTTTTCGCATATTCCATTCTTGTTGTTCTTCTTATCAACTCTTCAGTTTTTCCAGCAAACATTGGTCCACAAATAACTTCAATATGTCCACCCTTATATTCTTGATAATTCATATTATCACTCCCAACCACTTGATTATATCATTTTATTATAAAGTTAAAAAGTCCTTTTTCGACAAAAAACTTTATTTAATAAAAAAATAAACCTTAAAAAGGTTTATTCTAATTAAAGTGTTCAGTTGAGATTTCCACTCTATTTCTTCCATTTCTTTTTGCAATGTAAAGTGTCTTATCTACTTTTCCTAATAAGGAACTCGAATCATCATTATCATTCATCATTGTAACACCGATACTTACGGTAACATTCATTTCTTCACTATCAGCGTACATTTTTAGCCCTTGAATTTTCATTCTAAGTTTTTCGGCAATATCGCTAGCTTCATATATACTGCAGTCTTTTAGAATTGCGATAAATTCTTCTCCACCATATCTAGCAAAATAATCTTTAGGTAAAATACTCATTGATAGTTCAGCTATGCTTTTTAAAACCATATCTCCAACTTGATGACCATATAAATCATTAAATGTTTTGAATCTATCGATATCAAACATCAATAGACATAGATTTTTATTATTACTTCTTGATTCAGAGATAGATTGTTTTAACAGATCATCAAAATATCTTCTATTAAATGCATTTGTCAATGCGTCAGTAATAGAAATCATTTTTAAATTTTCTGCGTATCTCATCGTTTTTTCATATTCCCTTAAATCGGTAATATACCCCAAAATAAGCTTCTTATCATAGAAATCAATTATTGATAAATTTACTTGGCATGGAATTGGAGATTTACTTGCTGTTTGATGCACCCAGTGTAAAGAGTAATGCAACTCTTGCTTTACAAATTCCATATTTTCGAGATGCTTTTCTAATGACTTCTTTCCATCAGGTTGATATTCAGGAGAAAAACGGAAATAGTTACTTAAAACTTCATCCTCTGACTTAGCCTCAAACATTTTTATCATATATTCATTACATTGAATTGTATTATAATTCTCATCTAAAATTACACACCCAAGTGGAGCAGTATTTAGCGTTAATTTAATTAATTCGTATGACTCTCTATCTTTTTGTTCCAATCTATATTCGCTAGTGGAATCAAAAAGTAACCCCATTCTAACTTCTTCACCTTTCCATTTTATTATACATTCATTAACATTAAAATATTTATCAATTTTAGAATTATATCGATGTTTTTTCTTTACAAATGATCCTTTTTTAGGCAAATGTTTAGAACTAACACAATCATCACATATCTCATTTTTACAACAAACAGCTTCATAACATTTCATACCAAGGCAATCGCCAAATGTTTTATAAGCCATTTCATTACAATGAATAATTTCTTTAGTTTTTAAATCTGCTAAATAGACAGAAATTCCAAAATCATCATATGCAGCCAAATATTCATTTGCCATCTCTTCTTGAAAACTTTTAATTTCTGTTACATCTTTTATAATGCCATAAAATCCTTCAGCTTTATTATCAATTATTAAAGGCATATAAATAATTTCAACAAACATTTGTCTACCATCATGTAGTTCTATAGTTCTTTCAATTCTAACTTTTTCTTGTTTTTTAATAACCTTAAAAATTATATCATCATATAATTTTGGTTCATCATTATAATTTATAAATTCAACACAAGCATTTCCTATAATATCTTCCTTTTTTAAGCGCACAAATGAAGCAAATGCATCGTTGCATTCGATATATCTTCTATTTGAATCTTTTATGAAAATCGGAATCGGAACATTATCTATGACTTGTCTTAGAATCTTTTCCTCAAAAAACATCTGCATCACTCCTTTATTTAAAATCATCGTCTTTTTGACACTATTATAATCCTTTAATGAAAAAAAAGCAACTTTTTAAAAAGCTGCAATTATTTTAACATATTAACATGTATAATTATGTCTATAAATGCTCTTAATTCTCATCAACGTTTTTTGTTTTAGCATAAAAATAAAAGATTATTGACCCAATAATTCTTCCTATTATCGTCAACCACAAAACAAAAACTATTCCTTGGTTAAAATCCGTAAATGATTTCCTAATTACATTTCCTATAAGTGGACTAACAAATGAAATAACTGAAACAATCGTTGTATATAAAGAAACATAAATGGCCTTATTTTCCTTTTCCGTTACTAATAATAGTGCATTTGCTAATAAATAGCCCATTCCAGATAATGGTAATCCTGATATAATTTGTAATATTATATAAACGGTAATATTTGGTGAATAAATATGTACAAATCCATTTATAGACATTGTAAACATACAAATAGCCAATGTTTTCAAAGTTCCTATTTTTTTAGCAAGTTTAATCCAAAAGAAAACAAAAAAGAATTGACTAAATAACCCAATTAAACTAATAAGTCCAAAATGAAACTCAGTCGCATGAAGGCGATCTAAAAGATTAATATTAAAAACACCCTGTGGTAAAATCCACGCAAAATAATAAACAAAAAGTATAGCTATATAAACAAATAAATTTCTTAAATTTTTCTTATTATCTTTTGAAAAAACTTTTTTTAAATTCACAAT
Organism: Anaeroplasmataceae bacterium; assembly: GCA_031550255.1. GTDB lineage: Bacteria > Bacillota_I > Bacilli_A > Acholeplasmatales > Anaeroplasmataceae > JAVBOS01. Next base: position 11,874 of record JAVBOS010000012.1, read on the forward strand.
AAATTTTTCATGCTCTTGTATCTCATCTACACCTTTTAGTTTTGATAGAAAATAGAATTCTATAAAACTACAAATAAAAGCGATTATAAAACATGATATATATATGAATAACGAATCAATTAATATTTTATGATTAAATAACATGATGCTAAAATCATTTTTCTTTATAAATGATAATAAAAATCCTAAAAGTAATGAGGTTAAAGCAGTAACCGGAAAAGAGAATTGGTTTCTTTTAGCAGTAGCCAAGTTTCTTTGACTAGGTTTAAACATTTTAGCAATCCAACTTTGGTAACCGCTCGAATGAAGATTTGTTGGTAAACTTTGTAATGCTGCAAAAATAACAATTAATAATGGTGTATATTTTGTATTAATTAATATAGCTACTACAAAAAAGAGATAAAAGCTTTTTGCTAGTAAATACATAAAAAGTATAGTTTTACGAAAGTTTTTACTTGATTGCATTAAAATAGTCGATGGTATTAATCCTAAAACTATCATTAATGGAGGAAGCGCTGATAACAAGGTAATATGTACATCATTTCCACCTAACTGTTTAACTAGAGTAACTAAATAGTTATTCCCTAAAACCGTTATAAAAGAGGCTATAAGCCCTGCATAAATATTAAACTTATAGTTATTATCAAAATTATTTTCCATTTCTATTTCTAATTCTTTATCATTCATATTATCCATTTTCCATTTATATATAAATTATATCACAGAAAAAATAAAAGAGTTATATTAAGATAACTCTTCTGCCACTTCTATCATTTCTATTTCTTCGTTTACCTTCATTTCATCTTTGTCAGATACTTGAAGTACTAAATTTGTAACTAACATACATCCTTGTGCGGCAATCGTTAAAAAAACTTCACTTAATGCTGTTAAATTCCAAAGCTGCATTAATACTATTTCAATTACTCCAACAACTATAATCATAATTAAATTAATTTTTTTTATTTTATTTAAACTGAAACCTTTTATAAAAATATATAATAATGAAAAATAAGCCATTACTCCAAAAAGGATTGCTGTAATATTATGAATTTTTCTTTCTAATAGTGACATTCCTAAAACATTAACTGTTAATAATCCACAAAAACAAGCTACACTTATAGCTATATCAAGGTATTTATTTTTTATACCAATATTATGTCCCATATAATTTACATTAAAAAAAATAGAGATACTAGCATAAAAACCCCAATTTTTAAACCACTTTACTCTTCCTCTACCATACATACTTAATGTTGTTTGAATAAAATTAAGTTCTTTATCAAGAAATACTACAAATGATAATAATAATGATACAACTAGTAAGATAATGTTAAACCATTTATTTAAAATAATTTTATTAATTTTTTTCATACATTATCCCACCCAATATAAAAATATATATTTATTTTATACTATGATAAATCATAAATCAACTAAAAATATTTTTTATTAAAGATAATTATTTTGTTTTAATTGAATTATTCTAATATATTCTCCAAATCTATGCTCCCTTATTGGATATACACTCCCATCTTCAAAATAAAGGACTAATGCTGGTGAAATAGTATTCCACTTTTCAACAAACTCATATTTAGTTAGTAATCCATCTAAAATTTTTTTTCTAATAATTCCGTGGTAATTATAATATGTCATAATTATATTATTATAATTAACAATACGTTTATACAAAAAAATAACTAGCTAGGCTAGTTATTTAATGTACAAATTATTTTCCGTCTTTCATAGCATAACGTTTGTTGAATTTGTCAACACGTCCATCTGCTTGAGCAAATGATTGTTTACCAGTATAGAAAGGGTGACAGTTTGAGCATGTATCAACACGTACTTCTTTTAATACTGAACCTGATTCAAATGTATTTCCACAAGTAGTGCAAGTAACTGTTACTTTCTTATAATTTGGATGAATGTCTTTTTTCATTGTATGTTCTCCTTCCGCCATAGTAATTAAACCATAGTAAGTTCTTAGTTATTTTATCACAAATCTTTTTAAAATACAACAATAAAATTAATTAGTAACTAAATTAATTGAAGCTCCTAAAGATATTAAATTATTGTATATATTATTATATCCTCTTTCTATATATTCAATTCTATTTATTACTGTTTTTCCATTTGCTACAAGTCCTGCCAAAATCAAACTAGCTGCACATCTTAGATCACTAGCTTCTACTTCATAACCATTTAATTCTCTAACTCCTTCATACCTTGCTTCTTCTTTATTAATATCAATACTAGCACCCATTTTATTTAACATAATACATGCTTTAAATCTAGACTCAAAAATATTATCAACTACTATTCCGTTTCCTTCACTTAAGGCTAGTAAAACAAATAATATCGGCTGTGCATCAGTAGGAAATCCAGGATATTCAGCAGCTTTAATATTAAAACTTCTTATTCTACTTTTTTTGGCTATTATATAACTATCTCCAACTACTAAATTAGCATTATTTTTTATTAGAGGTTTAATAAAACTTTTCAAATGCTTAACATTAACATTATTAACCTTAATATCTCCCGTTAATAATCCTAATGTTATATAAGTTGCTGCTTCTATTCTATCAGGAATAATCTTATATTCGCATTGATCGACAATTTTATTATTCGGTAAGCATATGAATTTATTTCTAACTCTCTTGATTTTACAGCCAATCTTATTTAAAAAATTAATTACATCAATTACTTCCGGTTCTATTGCCACATTTGTTAAGATTATTCTTTTTGTACTATTTGCACTTGCTAATAAAGCATTAATTGTTGCTCCAACGCTTTTTCTTTTAAAATGATAAATAACTTTATTATATTCATTAATTTTCATTTCCACATTATTAACTTCTTGTTTACAATTAGCTCCTATTTTTTCAATTACATCAATATGTAGATCAATTGGCCTTTCACCTATTTTACAGCCACCAGGTGTCGATATTTTAACTTTATTAAATATACTTAGTAAAGATCCAATAAAATAATATGAAGCTCTAATTCTTTTTACTTCATCACCAAGTAAATCACAATATTCAATTTTAGACGAATCAATTTCTAAATTATTATCATGATAATGATATTTAACATTTAAACAATCTAATATTTTTAACATATCAATTACATCTGATATATTTGGTATTTGTTTTAATAGTACTTTACCTCTAACTAATATAGAAGCAGCTATTATTGGTAAAGCACTATTTTTTGAACCATTAACTGAAACTTCACCTTTTAAAAAATTATTTCCCTTTATTTCTAATGATTTCAAAGTTACACTCTCCTAATAATATATATGTATATAAATATAAAAAATATTCACAACTTTTTCATACTTTATATGATATAATACTATATAATGTATAGCATAGAGGTATAGTATGGAAACTCAATTAAAAAAAGGATTATTAGATGCTTATGTATTAGCTATCTTAAAAAATAATGATACATATGGTTATGAACTGTTTATAAATGTTACAAAAAGCATTTCAGTTTCCGAGTCTACTTTATATCCAATATTAAGAAGACTGGAAGCATTAGCTTGTTTAACAACATATAATGTAGAACATAATGGAAGGTTAAGAAAGTATTACAAGATCACGGAACTAGGAATAACTCGCCTTGAAGAATATCAAGTGCAATGTAGAGAAATGAAAGAAATAATTAACTTTATTTTAAATTAGGAGATAAGTATGGAAAAGAAAAAATATTTGAAAGAATTAAAAAAGTGCTTGAAAGGATTTTCTGGTGATGAAAAAAATGACATTGTAAATCATTATTCTGAATTAATCGATGATGCGATAGAAAATGGATATCCTGAAGGTAAAATAGAATTTGTTTTAGGAGACCCCTCAAGTGTTGCTGAAAAAATAAAAAATGATGTGACAGGCGAAAACAAACGTAAAATATCTATAAAAAAACAAAGACTGATTAATTGGTTTTTCTATTTTAGTATTATAACAATTCCATTAACATTAGGACTGGGAGCGGGAGCGCTAGCAATTGTAATTTCTATTCTTGCAGTTATACTAACTTTCTTTATTACCGGATACGCGCTAGCATTCTCTTTTGTGGCGATACTTTTATACTCAATTATCTTAGGAATTCAAACACAATCTATCTTAATTTTTACAATATCGATATCTGCTTCTTTACTAGTCTTAGCAATTGGATTACTTATGGTATATATATCGAAGATAATAATTAAATATTGCTTTAGAGTTAAAAGAATTAAAGTAAAATACGAAATTAAATTTTCTACATTATCAGGAATATTAGGAATATTAATTTTAGTTATCTCAATTTTTATGGGAAGTCTAAATGAAAATAACTGGAATAAATTAGCTACATCTATAAAAACAAATAAAAATTTATATGAACAATATGAAAAACATGAAGTAACTTATGATAATATCTCAATCATAGATTATAAATCTTCTTCTAAAAATTTAAAGATTACAGAAAGTGATGAAGTTACTTCATTAAAAGTTATATATTATTCTTCAAAATCTGATAATGTTAATTTTATTGTTGATAATAACACTTTAATTATGGAACAAAAATACGATTATAATTTTAAATTAGTAGATGCTTCTTGGATTGTATATTTAATAGAAAATGACTTTTCACATGAAATGATTGAAATAATTGTTCCGAGTAATTTTAATAAGATTGATTGTTTTATTAAATCTTCTTCTGGAAATATTGAAGCAACAAATCTTAATGTTGGTAATTTTCAAGTAAAATATTCATCAGGTAATGTTGAAATTGAAAATTGTGATATTAATAAATCGGTTATAGATTCTAAATCTGGTAATCTGTTAGTAGGAAATAGTACTATTTTATCTTTAGATATTGTTTCACATAGCGGAAATACTTCTTTACATGAAAACACAATAGATGAAATATCAATTAAAATGGTGTCTGGTAACATAAACATAAAATATTGTGACATAAACTTTTTAACGACTGATACTACTTCAGGAAATACAAATATTAATTCATGTAAATTTAATAAGGTGACTTCATCTACAAATAGCGGTAACATGGATATG
>JAVBOS010000147.1:0-4799 GCA_031550255.1 Anaeroplasmataceae bacterium
AATCACATTTAATAGATCCTATTGAATTTCAATATCTAAATGCTTTAAAAAATAGAGATTTTAAAGATTTTAGACAAATTGAAGAAGCAAAAGAAATAATATTTAATACAATATCAAGAACTAACTCACAGACATTGATTGAAACATACCTTAAAAGATTGTCTGATGAATTAAATGTAAGCTTTGCATCTTTGTTTATAGATTACAATTCATATTTTAACAAAACAACAATGTTGAAAAATGGCGAAGTAAGTATTCAACCTAAAAATAATAATTTTATTAATGAAAGAATGCAAATTTTACTTAAAAGTCAACGATGTGCTTTGAAAATTATGAACTATGCAAAAGAAAGTCGTGAAAAAGCTAAGTATATTGATTTAAATATCCAATTAGAATCAATGGAAGCAAAACATCAAAACTTATGGATGAAATTAATCGATGGGTTTTACGAACAATATGAAGTATATAATGATGAGTTATATATGAACATGCTAAGTGATGAACAAAAAAAATGGTTATTATCTGATAATAGAGCATTAGATAAATTACCATTTGAAATATATAGTAATGAAGATTTAGAAGCTTGTATTCAAACTTTAAAAGATTGTCATTTAGATAATCAAATTAGAAACCTTGAAATTGAGATTAATAATGCTTCCTTGGAAAGACAATCATTATTATTCGATGAAAAAATAAAATTGTTAAAAATAAGAAACAACAAAATAAGTATAAAAAGAAAGTAGGAGAAAAAATGGAATTTGAACAAATATTAAATGATTTATTAAACTCTGGTAGACAAAAAGGGTACGTTTTAGTAAAAGAAATTGTAAAACATTTTCATGATGATACAGAAGAATTCGAAAAGATAGAACAAGAGTTAATTAAAAACGGGATAGATATTGTACCAGATGATGAATTAGTTACATTAAACATTGGTGCTGATGATAAAGAACCAGATTTAGATATGTTCAAAGGGGATATTATTGAAGAAGAAATCGATATTGATGACTTCGATAATTTGGACAATCTACCACAAAGTGTTAAAGTAGACGATCCAGTAAGAATGTATTTAAAAGAAATAGGAAAAATTCCATTATTATCTTTAGATGAAGAGACAAAATTTGCTATTGATGTTTTAGATGGTAGAACTGCACAATATGAAATTGATAAGATTGATAGCGATGATCAAAATAGAGTTGAACAAGAAATTTATGATGCTTTATTAGATAAGGTTGATAAGGCAGAATATGCTAAAAATAGATTAGTTGAAGCTAACTTACGTTTAGTTGTTTCTATAGCTAAAAGATATGTTGGTAGAGGTTTACAATTCTTAGATTTAATCCAAGAAGGAAATATGGGATTAATGAAAGCTGTAGACAAGTTTGACTATGAAAAAGGATTTAAATTTTCTACTTATGCGACTTGGTGGATTAGACAAGCCATTACTCGTGCAGTAGCAGATCAAGCTCGTACAATTCGTATACCTGTTCATATGGTTGAAACAATTAATAAATTAGTGCGTATTCAACGTCAATTAGTTCAAGAATTATCTCGTGAACCATTACCTGAGGAAGTTGCTGCTAGAATGGAAATTTCAGTAGAAAAGGTTCAACAAATTCAAAAAATTGCACAAGAACCAATTAGTTTAGAATCACCAGTTGGTGAAGAAGAAGATTCATCTTTAGGTGATTTTATATCAGACCCAAATGCTTTAGATCCATATGAATATACAGCAAAAATGAAATTACGTGAAGAATTAGATTCTGTTTTAGCTTCTTTAACTGATCGTGAAGAAAGAGTATTACGTTTACGCTTTGGTTTATTAGACGGAAGACAAAGAACTCTTGAAGAAGTTGGAAAAGAATTTGGTGTAACACGTGAACGTATTAGACAAATTGAAGCAAAAGCATTAAGAAAACTAAAACATCCATCAAGAAGTCGTAAATTAAAAGATTTCATGACTAAAAAATAATGAATAGATTAGAATTACTTGCTAGTTTAACAAAAGGATATGAAACATTAGCGGATATTGGCAGTGATCATGCCTATGTTTGTATTGATAGTGTTAAAAATTATGGAATTAAGCGTGCTTATGCTTGTGATATAAATGAATTGCCTTTAGAAAATGCTAAAAGAAATATTATTAAAAACAATTTAAGTAATGAAATAGAAACAATTTTAAGTAATGGTTTAAACAAGTTAAATGAAAATGTTGATTTAGTGTTAATAAGTGGTATGGGCGGATTATTAATAAGTGAAATATTAAAAAATGATTTAAATAAAGTTAAAAGAGTAAAAAAATTAATTTTGCAACCAAATAATGAAATCATGGAATTAAGAGAATTTTTAATGGAAAATAATTTTAACATTACTAATGAACATAACATTATTGATAAAACAAAATATTATGAAGTTATAGAATGTGTTTATTCAAATGAAAAAAAAATATATAGTAACCAAGATTTAATGTTTGGACCTTTTTTAAGGCAAGAAAAAAATGAGAATTTTATTACTCACTACAATCGTATAATTAATTTATTAGAGAAAAATATTTCTAAAGTTAATAACCAAGATGCTTTAAATGAATTAAATGCTAAGATTAACTTTATTAAACAAGCCTTATAGGAGTAAAACATGGGACAAATAGTTAATATTCTAAACACTAAAAATTTTTTTACAATTTATCAAAATGATAATAAAAAAAGAATAACAATTGTTATTTGTCCAGGTGGTGGATACAAATATACATCGCCTAGAGAAAGCAAATGCGTTGCTGATAAATTTTTAGAAGCTGGATTTCATGTTGTTGTATTAAACTATCGTGAAGAATTACAACTTCATCCAGGTCCAATGAATTGTTTAGCTTTTACAATTGATTATTTGCGTAAACTACCTAGTAATCAAGGGGTTATAAAAAATAAAATTGTAGCTTTAGGTTTTAGTGCTGGTGGACATGTTGTAGCTAGTGTTTCAGTACATTTTAAAGATTTAAAGGAATATAATTGTAAACCTAATTTACAAGTGTTATGCTATCCTGTAATTACATCAAATGAAAAATTCTCACACAAGGGAAGTTTTGAACAATTATTAGGTGAAAAAATCAATAATAAAGAAATAATGAAATATGTTTCTTTAGAAAAAAATGTTAAGAAATCTACACCAGACACATTTATTTGGCATACATTAACTGATACTAGTGTGCCTGTAGAAAATAGTTTATTATTTATTGAAGCCTTAAGAAAGAAAAATGTTAATGTTGAATTCCACATGTATCCAGAAGGCGCACATGGTTTATCTTTAGCTAATGAACAAACAGCTCAAGGTGATTTAACTAAGAATAATCCATATATTGCTAAATGGGTAAAAATGGTTATTGAATATATTAATCATAAATTTAATTAAAGCATACAATTGAAATTATATGCTTTTTTTTATATAAGTTAATATTTGTATTGTAATATAATATTAATCTTGTATAATTGTTTTATATCAGAGTAGTTAGTTCGCGTTAAGTGCTTTGCCATGGGAAGTATGGCATTGACGAACACAATTGTGGCGGTGAATTAGCGCGTCCGCTGTATTTTGTATAGTGGACCTCAAGTAATTGGAGGTCTTTTTAATGAGAAAAAATATTAAAGGTTTTATAAAATTTTTATGGCAAAAAAAATATTTAATGTTGATCGCTATGATGTTTTTTGGAGTCATGGGATATACGATTATTAGACTAGTAATTAACCCAGTTAATGTTAATTTGTCTTTAAGATTCGCTAGTAAAAATGAAATTTTAAATTATCAAGATATAATTTCAAGGGATAATTTGATTGAAGTAACAAAGCAAGAAAAATTTGCTTATGTTAATTATGATTATCTTTTAGATAATAATCAAATTAATATTATATATAATAATGATATATATGAGATTATTGTTAAAGGAAAAACATTTAAAAGTATAACAAGTGGAAATAATTATTTACAATTACTAGTTAAACAAATAAATAAAGATGTTACATTTTATCAAATAGAAGAGCTACATAAAACTAATGAGTTAATAGGGTTATATTTAGGATCGGTAATGGGTTTATTATTTACTAAACTTCTATTACTTATTTTATATTTGAAAAATGGGGATATTAAATATCTTGATATCTCTGATAATGAGTATATTTACAAAACACCGTTTCATAAAAGCTATTGGGAAAAAGCTACCAATGAATATAAAAAATTAGAAAACATAATCATGGTATCGATATTAATCTCTTTAATGCAAATAGTTCATTTAATAACACTTCCAAGTGGTTTTGGAACACTAGGGATATCATTTGGTTATTTATTTTTTGCCATTGCAGGGATGCTTTACGGACCATTAGTTGGAATAATAGTTGGGTGTATAAGTGACACAGTAGGGTTTATGTTGTTTCCTCCTGGGATGCCATTTAATCCATTATATACATTAAGTGCAATGTTAACAGGATTGATTTATGGATTGTTTTTTTATAAAACAAAAATTACATTTACAAAAATATTTTTGGCTAGATTATTAATTAATATTGTTATTAATGGTATTTTAGGAGCATTTTGGTGGGGTATAGATAAAAACTTTACTTTAGATCAAACTTTTGTTTATATGTATACAATTGCTTTACCAAAAAATGTTGTTTATTTATTACCACAATCAATATTATTATATATAGTAATGAAATATTTACTACCAGTATTTAGTACTCTTAATAAAGTTGATAAAGTGATTGCGGATAATGTGAGTTTATTATAATGTGAGGTAAAAAATGGATTTTTTAAAT
>JAVBOS010000176.1:0-6254 GCA_031550255.1 Anaeroplasmataceae bacterium
TTTAAATTGTATAATTATGATGAAATTAGAACACCAATTTTTGAAAAAGGTGAATTATTTCATAGAAATGTTAACGATACAAGTGACATGGTAAATAAAGAAACATATGATTTTAATGATCGAAATGATAATATGTTAACGTTAAGACCAGAAGGAACAGCTGGAGTTGTTAGAGCTTATATTGAAAATAAAATGCATGCAGAAAATAATTTACAAAAGTTATTTTATATGGGACCAATTTTCAGATATGAAAGACCACAAAAAGGTCGCCAAAGACAATTTCATCAATTTGGAATTGAAGCTTTAGGTTCAAGTAACCCATTATTAGATGCTGAAGTTATTGCTACAGCATGTGCATTAATAAAAGCATTAGGTTTAAAAGGTATTAAAGTAAAAATTAATACAATAGGTGATGAAGCAAGTAGAAACGCCTACAAAGAAGTATTGATTAATCATTTTAGTCAATATAAAGATCAATTATGTCAAGACTGCTTAGTAAGATTAGAAAAAAATCCATTAAGAATATTAGATTGTAAAGTTGATAGAGATAAAGATTTTTTCACATCTGCACCAAAGATTAGTAACTATTTAACAGAAGAATCAAAAAATCATTTTAATAAGGTTTTGGAAGCTTTAAAAGGAATAGCAATCGATTATGAAATAGATGAAAATTTAGTAAGAGGATTAGATTACTATACACATACTGTTTTTGAAATTGAAGTTGATGTCAAAGATTTTGGAGCACAAAATGTTATCTGTGCTGGCGGAAGATATGATAATTTAGTTAAGGATTTAGATGGACCATATACACCTGCTGTTGGATTAGCTTTTGGTATGGAAAGACTATTATTAGCTTTAGAATTTGAAAACAAGAATATTGTAAAGAAACAATTTAATCATTTATACATTATTTCATTAGGAGAAAAAGCTAATTTAGAAGCTTTAAAAATTGCTAATGTTTGCCGTTTAGGTGGATTAAGTTGCGAGATTGATTACCAAAATAGAGGTATAAAAGGTCAATTTAAACAAGCTGATAGATTTAACAGTCGTTACACAGCTATTTTAGGTGATACAGAATTAGAAAATGGAACAATAAATATTAAAGATAATGAATCAGATATTCAAGAAACTATTAGTCTTGTTGAAGTGTATCCATATATCATTAATGCATTAAACAATAAAAATGCAAGTGCTTGTAGTTCTTGTAAAGATAAAAAGGAGTAAAATTATGAATAGAACAAATAATAACAATGAATTAAGATTAAGTCATGTTGGACAAACAGTACAACTAAGAGGCTGGGTTGCAAAAACAAGAAACCTAGGTGGAGTTTTATTTATTGATTTAAGAGATAAAGAAGGTATTACACAAATCGTAGTTAATCCTAATGCTAGTTGCTATGAAATAGCGAATAGTGTTAAAAATGAATATGTAATCCATGTTGAGGGACAAGTAATTGAAAGAAGTAATAAAAATAAAAATATTCCAACAGGTGATATTGAAATTGATGCCAAAGAAGTTACTATTTTAAACACTGCATTACCAGTTCCTATTTCAACTAGTAATGATTCAGATGCTTTAGAAGATACTAGATTAAAATATCGTTATTTAGACCTACGTCGTCCAGTAATGCAAAATTTTATGATTAAACGTCATCAAATTAAACAAAACGTACGCAATTATTTAGAAAACCAAGGTTTCATGGATTTAGAAACACCAATATTATCAAAATCAACACCAGAAGGAGCTAGAGAATACTTAGTTCCATCTAGATTATATCCAGGGGAATTCTATTCTTTACCACAATCTCCACAAGTATATAAACAATTATTTATGATTTCTGGAATGGAAAAATATTATCAAATAGCTAGATGCTTTAGAGATGAAGATTTAAGAAGTGATAGACAACCGGAATTTACACAAATTGATATTGAAGCATCATTTGTTGATGCTATTGATATTCAAAACATTATTGAAGGCCTATTAAAACAAGTATTTAAAAATGTTTTAAATATAGATATTCCTACTCCATTTAGAAGAATGGATTACGATGTAGCAATGAATAAATATGGCTCAGATAAACCAGATTTACGTTTTGGATTTGAATTACAAGAATTTAATAAATTTGCTAAATTATCTGAATTTCCAGTATATAAAGAAGAAACAGGTGTTGTAAAATTTATTAAAATTAATAACTCACAATCTTTAACGAGAAAAAATATTGACGTTTATGCTGAAAGTGTAAAAAAATATGGAGTTAAAACCTTAGCTTATATAAGAAAAACAGATAATGTTTTAAGTGGATCAATTGTTAAGTATTTTAATGAAGAAACTTTAAAAGAATTAGAAACAGAATTTAATATTGAAAATAATGATTTATTATTAATCGTTAACGGAAAATTAGATAATGTTAATAATGCCTTAGGTGCTTTAAGAGGTATTGTTGCAAGACAATTAAATTTAGTAGATAATTCTAAATATGAGTTCTTATGGGTTGTTAATTGGCCTCTTTATTTACAAGATGAAGAAACAGGACGACTAGTAGCTGCTACGCATCCATTTACTTCACCAAATGACGAAACAAAGCATTTATTAGCAACAGATCCAACTAAATGTATTGCAAAAGCCTATGACATTATTTTAAATGGATATGAGCTTGGTGGTGGATCAATACGTATTCATGATCAAGATATGCAAGCACAAATGTTTAAAAACATTGGTTTATCAGATGATGATATTAAAAACAAATTTGGTTTCTTTACAGAAGCTTTAAAATACGGAACACCTCCACATGGTGGAATTGCTTTAGGATTAGATAGATTAACTATGCTTGTTACTAAAACTGAAAATATTAAAGATGTTGTTGCATTTCCAAAAACACAAAGCGCAAGCGATTTGATGATGATTACACCAAGTCCAATAACAGATAGACAATTAGAAGAAGTACACTTAAAAGTAAAAAACAATCTATAAGAGGTGAGAATATGAATTCGAATTATATTTCATGGGATGAATATTTTATGGGGGTAGCTTTACTTTCATCTTTAAGAAGTAAAGATCCATCAACTCAAGTAGGGGCATGTATTGTTAATCAAGATAAAAGAATAATTGGTATAGGATATAATGGATTTCCTTTTGGTTGTGAAGACACTGAATTTCCTTGGGGAAATTCAAAAGAAGATGATGAATTAGATACAAAGTATCCATATGTAGTTCATGCTGAACCAAATGCAATACTTAATTCAACCTCTAGTCTAAAAAATGCAACAATCTATGTGACTTTATTTCCATGCAATGAATGTGCAAAATTAATAATTCAAAGTGGTATTAAAGAAATAGTTTTTATGGATGACAAATATTCAGGAACTAAATCGGATATAGCGAGTAAAAAAATGCTAACTGCAGCAAATGTTAGTTGGAGAAAAATGAAAAAAATAGGAGTAACTCTAAATGAAGTTTCTGCTTAAAAAATATAAATTTTTAATAGCAGTACTTTTTATACCATATTGTTTTATATATGTATTATGCCTAACTCCTACTAATAAAGAAATTACATTAACTGGTGATATTTCACCAGTTAATTCACTTATTAAAATTGATAATGAATATATTCAAAAAGGTAGTTTTAATTCTATTTATGTTATTAATTATGACAAACCAACTATTTTTCAAACATTATTATTAAAAAATTCAACAGTAAATGAAGTTTCAATTAAGCCTGAAAGTTATTCACATTTTACTTCATCACAAATGAATAAAATGGGTAAAATACAACATAATCAGGCTGTTGAATCATCATTAATTGTTGCCTATGAAAATGCCAAAAAGCAAGATGATAAGATTAATCTTGAATATAAGTTTTTAGGTGCTATTGTTAGATATTATACAAAAGAAGTTAATGGTTTTGAAATTGGAGATATTATTTTTAACATTAATGGAATAGATGCAACAACCAATCCAAATGAATTTAAAGAAGCTTTTAGTAGTCGACAAATAAATGATACTTTTAAAGTTAAAAGACCAAAAAGCTCTATTTTTCAAACAGATGAAGTTTTAGAATTTAAATTTGATGAAGTATCTTTGAAAAAAATTTATTTTTATTCAAAATATGAAATAGATTACGCAAAATCTTATCCTACTTTAAAAGTGAATTCAACAGCTACTCAAGGACCGTCTGGTGGATTACTACAAACATTAAGTAATTTTAATGCTTTAACAGCTAAAGATTATTCATTTGGAAAAAGAATTGCAGGAACTGGTACCATTGATGTTTATGGCAATGTTGGAGTTATTGGTGGTATAACTCAAAAAATACATACGGCTTATAAGAAAAAAGTTGATATATTCTTTTGTCCAGTTGCAAATTATGATGAAGCATTAGTTGCATATAATAAACTTAAAAATAAAAAAAGAATGTCTTTAGTAAAAGTAGAAACATTTGAAGAAGCGCTGAGGTATTTGGAATCATGTCAATAAAAAAAATGTTTTCGGAATATGGGAAAATTACTGAAGAAATCGATAAAATTGTTGTTGAACATAAATATTTAAAACTTTTATATGCATTTTTATTAGCACTTTTTATTGTTTCTGCGCCATTTCTAATTCTAAAAGATTTATTAATTTATGTTGATTATTTTATTTTAATTGAATTTGTTTTATTATTATTAATTGATTTTTTATATTTTTTGACAAGTGTTTTTTATTTCAATCAAATAATAAAAGATAGAAATCAAATTAACTTAAAAAAATATTTTATTCTAAATCAGTTAATAATTATACCAATATTAATAATTATTGGTATAATTATAATGATAGGAGGATTGATTTTATAATGTTAATAGCCTACTTAATTATATTTGGATCATTAGTGTTAGATCAATTATCCAAAATTATTATTGAATTAACAGTCGCCAATGGTGCGGAATTTTTTTTAATAAAAGATTTCTTATATATAACAAGAGTATATAATACCGGTGCTGCTTGGAGTATGATGAATGATTCAACATTATTCTTAGCAATTGTAAGTTTAACAGCATGTATTATTTTTTCTATAATGCTAAAAAATGTTAAATATAAAGAAAGAAAAATATATTACATTTCACTTTCTATGATTATTGGTGGAACAGCTGGAAACATGATAGACCGTTTTATGTGTGCATTTAAATTAAGAAAAGGTGTAATTGATTTTATTGGAACTAATTTTGGTAGTTATAGTTTTCCAATATTCAATGTTGCTGATTCATGTTTAGTAATAGGAGTTATTCTATTATCGATTGATATTCTTATTTTTGATGATATTCGAAAAAAAAGACAAAGTAAAGAAACTACAACAAAAGTAGTTGAGGAAGCAAATGATGAAACAACAAACAATTAAAGTTAATAAAGAAGATGCTGGAAATAGATTAGATAAAACATTATCAAAACTATTAGTTGATGTAAGCCGAAGCCAGGTATCTATGTATATTGAAAGCGGAAATATAAAAGTTAATAATCAAATATCAAAAGCAAGTTATTCAGTAAAAGAAAATGATCTAATTACTATTGAGGAGGTAGCACCAAAAGAATTAAGTGTTGAAGCACAAGATTTAGGTTTAAATATAATTTATCAAGATGAATTTGTAGCAATTGTTGATAAACCAAAAGGAATGGTTGTTCATCCAGCAATTGGTTCAGAAGATCAAACATTAGTTAATGGATTATTATATGAAATGGAAGATTTAAGTGGTATAAATGGTGTTATTAGACCGGGAATAGTACATAGAATTGATAAGGATACTTCGGGATTATTAATGGTAGCTAAAAATGATATAGCACACGTTAAATTGTCTGAACAACTAAAAGAACATACAGTAAATAGAATATATGTGGCTTTAGTATATGGTGAAATATCTGCTAAACAAGGAAGAATTGAAGCACCAATTGGTAGAGATAAAACTGATAGGAAAATGATGGCAGTTGTAGCTGATGGAAAACATGCGGTAACTAATTTCAAAGTCTTAAAAAATTATAAAGAATTTACCCTAATTGAATGTAAATTAGAAACTGGGAGAACACATCAAATTAGAGTTCACATGAAATATATTGGGCATCCAATTGTTGGAGATAAAGTATACGGACCTAGAAGAGTTATTGGTGAAGATGGGCAAATGCTACATGCTAAAACAATCGGATTTATTCATCCAAATACTAATGAATATATGGAGTTTAATTCTGAATTGCCAGAATCATTTAATAAAATGTTAAATGAGATAGAAGA
>JAVBOS010000071.1:0-8995 GCA_031550255.1 Anaeroplasmataceae bacterium
GAAAAGTTCATGTTGCCATCACTTGTCAAAGTTAATTATTTTATTAATTTAATATGTAAATATAATAATGTAAAAACTGATTACATCAATGTTTTAAATCGGTATCAAATTCCTAATAAGATGATTTCAAACTTATCAAAAGGAATGTTACAAAAATTAGGAATAGTAATGACTTTATTAACACCCGCTGACTTGTATGTTTTTGATGAACCAACAGATGGTTTAGATGATTTTTCGAGAAAGACATTTAAAGAAGATATTTTGGAATTATTAAACTTAAATAAGACTGTAATAATATGTACACACAATAAGTCTTATTTTAAAGATATGTCTCAAAGAACTTTGAAATTTGCTGGTGGACTTTTATGCAAGTGAGAAGAAAGAAAAAATACTTAATTGAAATGTATTCTTCATTTTATTTAAATAAAACAAGTTTAATAATATTTGGATTATCAATAATACTTTTAATGATAATATTTCTAACGAGTATAGAAAGTAATATTTCACGAAAAATGTATGAGATAAATTATGAAAGTATCATAAATGCATACTTCAATGAATGCTTTTTTGCCGCTACATTAATTATAGCAATTTTTTCAATATTCTTAGGATCAATGGAAGGAATTACACAAGTATCAAAATTTGATGCTATGTTTGTGGGGAATAACAATAGATTTGATATTTTACTAGCGAAAATAATAGCGTTTATTATAATAGATTATATATTTATTAGTATTGTATTTTTAATTTTGTTTTTGATACCTACAATAAAATTTGATTATTTTACTTTTAAATTGGAATATTTAAAAATATTAATTAATATAATTATTTGGAGTAATTTTATTTTGTTTATTTCAATGATTATATCATTGTTAATACAAAATTATTTTAGTCCATTACTAGTTTTTATTTATTATTTTTTGATGAAATTAATGAGCGATAGCAGCAACAAAAGAATTAAAAATTATGTGAATGCAATTTTTCCACAAATATATTTAAATCAAAATTTAAGTATAAACTTTACTTTTGGCACATTCTATGTTATAAATTTAATAATTATTATGATTATTGTATTAAATATTATTTATTCAAGAAAAAACTTAAAAAATTCTTGACAATATAAATATATAATGTATAATAATAATGTTGAATATAAAATGGAAAGAAGAAACCCCCGTTTCTCGCCTGATCGATTAGGTTGGTAGGCATAAAAACCATTAACAAATATATCTTTTTGTTATGATTATGATGGGGCGTTTATGCGCCCTTTTTATTTTATATTACTAAACTTTCGGAGGTGAAACTTATAAATAAGCAAAAAAAAGCAGATGATGTAATCATCAATGGTGACATTAGATGCAGAGAAATGTTAGTTATTACAAATACAGGTGAAAAACTTGGAATTATAACTAAAGACAAAGCTTTACAAGAAGCATATAGTCGTGGATTAGATTTAGTACTGGTATCTCCAGAAGCTAACCCGCCTGTTGCTAAAATGATGGATTATTCTCGTTTCCGCTATGAACAACAAAAGAAAGCAAAAGAAATGAAGAAAAATCAAAAACAAGTTGTTGTACAAGAAATCCGAATCAGTCCAACAATTGAAACTCATGACTTTGAAACAAAAGCAAAAAATGCACGCAAAATGATTGAAAAGGGAAACAAAGTTAAAATTAGCTTACGCTTTTTTGGACGTATGATTCAACATCAAGATATTGGACGTGACATGATTGAAAAATTTGTTACAAGTTTAGCTGATATTTCAACAGTAGAATCAGCAACTAAATTAGATGGTAAATCATTATTTACTATACTAGCACCAAAAACAGATAAGTAATAAGGAGTGTAAAGAAAATGCCAAAACAAAAAACACACAGTGGTTTAAAAAAGAGAATTAAAGTTACTGGAACTGGAAAATTAAAACGTGGTCATGCATTCACAGGTCACCAAAAAGTTCACAAAACTACTAAACAAAACAAGAATTTATCAAAATCAACATTAGTTCATCCAACAGATGAAAAAAGAATTAAGTCATTAATTTCTAACTTAAAATAAGAAAGTACATAGGAGGTAATTATCATGCCAAGAGTTAAAGGTGGATATGTAACAAGAAGAAGAAGAAAAGCCGTACTTAAATTAGCAAAAGGATACTACGGTTCAAAACATTTATTATACAAAACGGCTCATGAACAAGTAATGCGTTCATTAGCATATGCTTATAGAGACAGAAAAGATAGAAAACGTCAATTCCGTAAATTATGGATTGCTCGTATCAATGCTGCTGCTCAATTAAACGGGTTAAAATATTCTCGTTTTATCAATGGATTAGCAAAAGCTAATATTGATGTAAACAGAAAAATGTTAGCAGAAATGGCAGTTAACGATGCTGCTGGATTTGCAAACTTATGCGAAATAGCTAAAAAAGCATTAACTACAAAAACTGAAGTTAAAGTAGAAAATGTTGTTGTTTTAACAAAAGCTCCAAAAGCTGCTAAACCAGCTGTTGTTGAAGTTAAACCAGCTAAAGTAGAAAAAGCTGTAAAAGAAGTTGCTCCAAAAGCTACAAAAGAAGTTGTTGCTAAAGTAGAAAAAACTGCTGCTCCAAAAGTAGAAGTTAAAGAAGCTACAACTGATTTAAATAGTTTAACTTTACCAGAGTTAAAAGCTATGGCTAAAGAAAAAGGCATCACTGGAATTTCTACTATGAAAAAAGCAGAATTAATTGAAGCTTTAAAATAAAATGATAA
Organism: Anaeroplasmataceae bacterium; assembly: GCA_031550255.1. Lineage (GTDB taxonomy): Bacteria > Bacillota_I > Bacilli_A > Acholeplasmatales > Anaeroplasmataceae > JAVBOS01. Next base: position 2,748 of record JAVBOS010000071.1, read on the forward strand.
AGTCGCAAATTGCGACTTTTTTTTATTAACTAAGCATACTATTTATTGGTGATTAAATGAATTTAATAGTATTGGCAGCTGGAAAAGGCCAAAGAATGAAGATGAATAAACCTAAGTGGATGGTGGAAATATTTTTTAAACCAATGATCAATTATATTGAAAATATAACAGATTTATTTAAAAAAAATATAATTGTTGTTAAAGAAGATGATAAAGAGTATTTAAGATACATTGAAAAATTCGACGTTAAATTTCAAAAAGATAAAATAGGAAGCGCTGCACCATTATTTAATATTATAGAAGAAATAAAAGAAGATGAAGATTACTTAATAATGCCATGTGATATCCCATTAATAAGTAAAAAAACAATTGAAGAATTTATTAGTAAAAAAAATGATAAAACTTTAATTATGTCATCAACATTAGTGGAAAATACTTCATATGGCTCATTAGTAAAAGATAGTCAAGGTAATTACATTATTGATAATAATCAAAAAGCTAGTAATATTAATGTTGGTTTCTATATTATAAAGGGGAACTTAATTTTAAAATATTTACCTTTATTAGAAAAAGATAATAATGAATACAATTTGACAAATTTGATTAATAAAATATCAGAAAATGAAGGAATAGAATTATTTAAGGTAAAATACAATTATGAGATATTAAATATTAATTCTTTAAAAGAAGTTAATCATGTAAATGAATTATTAAAGAAAAATATAAATAAAAAACATATAGAAAACGGAGTTTATATTGTTGATGAAAATTCAACATTTATTACTGATGATGTAACAATAGAATCAGGTACAACTATCTATCCAAATACATTTGTCTTAAATAATGTTAAAATTAGTAAAAACTGTGCAATAGGGCCATTTGCGAGAATAATTAATGAGACAATAATAGAGGAAAATTGTGTTATAGGAAACTATGTGGAAATTAAAAATTCTTTAATAGGAAAAAACACCAATATTAAACATCATGCATATGTAGGAGATGCTATAATTAAAGAAAATGTTAATATTGGTGCAGGTGTTATAACCGCCAATTATAATGGTAAAATTAAATCTAAGACGACGATTGGAAGTAATACCTTTATTGGAAGTAATACAACATTAGTAGCACCTATAAACATAGGTAACAATTGTTTTGTTGCTGCAGGTGTGACACTAAGAAAAGATTTAGCTGATGAAAAATTTATAAAAATAAAAGAAAAATATAAAATAAAGAGAAATATTCGCTAAAATATGTTAAAATAGTTTTGGTGATAATATGAAAGAAACAAAAACACAAAAAATATTAAAAGGAATTATTGTAGGAGTATGCATTGTTTTATTAATAACTTTTTCAATATATTTTGTTGAGGTTATTATAAATCAAAAAATGGATTCTTATTTTATTGAGCACTTTGTAACTCCAATAACGATGTTTTGTTTTGGATTAGTTGCATTAATTTTGCCGATATTAGAACGTAAAAGAAGCTATTCAGGTGATAGTAAAGGCGAGAAATTGATGAAAATAGTTGGAATTGCCTTAATTATTATTTCTATCGTAACACTGATAACATCATTTTAGCAAAAAAAAATCATTACATTACGTAATGATTTTTTTATTTTATTTAGTTAAGAAAACTTTATAAGCTTTATAAGTTTCATAAACGTCAACTTTTGAAACAACTTCCCATGGAGAATGCATATTTAATACAGCAATACCGGCATCGATAACTTCCATACCGTAATTAGCTAAAATATAAGCAATAGTTCCTCCTCCACCTTGATCAACTTTTCCAAGCTCTGCAGTTTGGAAACAAATACCTTCAGCATCCATAATATCTCTTAACCAAGCAATGAATTCAGGATTAGCATCATTACATCCTGATTTACCTCTAGAACCAGTATATTTATTGAAACAAATACCTTTTCCTAAGAAAGCAGAATTTTTTCTATCATTAACACCTGCATATAAAGGATCATATCCGGCAGAAACGTCACTTGATAGCATTTTAGAATTTTTTAAAGTTCTTCTAACATCTAAAAACGAATTTTTACCATTTAATGCTAGCATTTCAGCAACTGTATTTTCAAAATAAAGTGATTGAGCACCAGTAGCACCAGGTGAACCAACCTCTTCTTTATCAACTAGAATACAACAGCTAGTATATTCAACATTACTAACATCTAAAACGGCAGCTAAAGAAGTATATGCACAAACTCTATCATCATGTCCATATCCGGCAACCATGCTGCGATCTAAGCCATAATCTCTAGCTTTTCCACTAGGTACAATTTCTAATTCTGCGCTAATGAAATCTTCTTCTTCAATATTATATTTTTCTTTTAAAATTGATAAAATATGTGCTTTAACTGGATCTTTTTCAGTTCCTTTTAAAGGCATACTGCCCATTGTAACATCTAAGTCTTCACCTTCAATGACTTTTGCAGCAGATTTTTGCATTTGGTCACCAGATAAATGAACTAATAAGTCATTGATTCCTAGAATTGGATCATTAACATCTTCACCAATAACTATATCAACAGAAGAACCATCTTTTTTACATACCACTCCAATTAATGATAAAGGAGTTGTAACCCATTGATATTTTTTAATTCCACCATAGTAATGAGTATCTAATAAAGCAAATCCATCTTTTTCATATAATGGATTTTGTTTAATATCAATACGAGGTGAATCAATATGCGCACCTAAAATTCTTAAACCTTCTTCAAGTGGTTTTCTACCAATTACGAATAATGCAACGTTTTTGCCCATATTAGTTGAGTAAACTTTATCACCAGGTTTAAAAGATTGTTTTTTGTTAATAAAATTTTGTAAATTAATAAAGCCTTTTGCTTCTGCTAATTTAACGCTTTCTCTCACACAGATTCTTTCAGTTTTTCCCACTGAAATATAATTTTTATATTCTTCATTGAACTTCATTAATTCTTGAAGTTGTTCATTATCATACTTTTCCCAAGCATTTTTTGCGTACATATATTTTCCTCCTATTTTTTTTATTATATATATAATACTCTATTGAAAACTTAAAGTCAATTTTATATTACAAATATTGCCAATAAATGAATTTTATTTCCGTAAACGATATTTTTTAGAATTAGAATTTGTCAAAATACCGAAAAAAATAATTATTAAAAATTAAAAGAATAAAAAAATGACGAATCATTTAAGTGTTGTAAAATTGACTTTTTACTCTTTTTATGTTAATATATAATTACTAGGAAGAAGCTGTGGAACCCAACTAATATAAATTGAGTTTAAGAATTTTTATGTGTTGAATGCCTGAAAAGGAATCCTAATTAAAAGTTAAGAAAACTCTATCTTTGAAGAACCCCGTTCTTCACAGACTTCCTAGCTATAATGATAATTAAGACTTTAAATAGTCTTTTTCTTATTTTAAAAGAAAAAAAACTAGTGGGGCTAGTTTTCTTTCTTGAGTAAGTTTGAAGTATGTATGTGAAAGGGAGAAAAGAAGTATAGATTAACTATTACTTCTGTGAAGAATAGGGGAATTCTTCAGCGATTTCTTATCGCAATTATATTATTATCAATAATTTTTAATATATACATAAAAAAATAATTTTTTTTAAAAAGTGGTGAAAAAATGAAAGTTAACGCAGGAATTTATAAACATAGAGTCATAAAAGTTACAAATTTAGAAACAACTAGAGAGACTTCTGATAAAGTAAGACAAGCAATTTTTAATTTAATTGGGCAATTTTTTCATGGCGGAAAGGCATTGGATTTATTTGCTGGAAGCGGAAGTATGGGAATAGAAGCCTTAAGTAGAGGGATTGAATTTGTAGTCTTTAATGATATTAATAAAGATGCTTTAAGAATAGTAAAAGATAATATTGAATCATTAAAAATATCCGATCAAGTTAGATTAATGAATTATAACTATAAAGAATGTTTAGAAAGATTAGACACAAAGTTTGATTTGATATTTTTGGATCCACCTTATGCAATGAAAGACATTGAAGAAATTATTAATAATATAATTAAAAATAATTTATTAAATGATGACGGATTAATAATCTGTGAAATGGCAAAAGATACTATATATAAAGAAACAAATGAACTATATTTGTTAAAAGAAAGAACTTATGGGATAAAAAAAGTAATTATATTAAAAAAGGGTGATTAAATGAAGTTTAGAAATTTAAGTAAGGTAAAATATGAGGAAGTTATAAAGTACGCAAAAGATTTGATGAAATTAAATGTTAACTTTGATTTTGAAAATAATAATATTTTTTACTTAAAAGATGAAAAAAAAGAAATGTGTTTAATTTTTGTAAATAATTATGGAAATGAATGTTATGGATTAAGTGTTTACAGTGGAATAAATGGTTTAAATTGTATTCATGATATGTTAAACATTAAAAATGAAAATTCATTTTCTATTGCTAATGACAATTCTATTTCTTTAGTTATATGCAAAAAAAATGATTTAAAAGATGACGAAATAGAGTATTTCAGAAAAAATAATATAAGAATAAAAAAAGAAAATAATTATATTATTAGAAGTAATAAAATAGGATTTATTTCAACTATTGCCAATACTTTTGAAGCAAACATATTAATGGATGCTATTATTTATTTAACTGTATTGTTAAAAAATGATTTAGAAAAAATAAAAGAAGGATTTAATAATAAAAAACAATGTTTAGCTTATTTTTCAAATAAAAAAATGGAATATCAAACTATTATAAGTGATTTACCATATTTGGAAAGAAAACATCAAATGAAAGCAGAGAATGAAGAATACATTTTAGAGCTAAAGGATTGTCCTCATACAGAAGAAAAAGCTTATTTTATTATTAAATATGTTCAATTGCCACTACAAGATGATTATGATATTGTTCCATATTTGCCAATTATGGCTGCTTATTCAAATAATTTGAGAAAAGTAATTGGTTTTTACTCTATTGCGTTACAAAATGGTGAATATAATGAATCACTTTTTGAAGTTTTAAGTCAAATGTTTAAAGAAAACGGAATACCAAAAGAGTTAATTATTAATAATAGAAAGTTTTATTATGAGATGAAAAAAACTTTAGAAAAATTAGGTATTGTTGTATTCTTACAAGTTGAAATTCCTTTGTTTGATAATTTTATGACTACAGTTAATCAAATGATAACATTATTTATGGGTAGCATGCTAAAATCCCAAAATTTAGATTATTTAGATAGCTTAAGTTATAATTCTTTATTTGGAAATAACAATCTAGCTAATTCTGAAGAATTTCAATCACAAATTTTTGAATCTGATGAATTTGACGATGTAGAAAAAGAAGAAGTTTTTATTTCTTAATTTCTTTACAAATATTTTCATTAGTGATAGAATATATATATTAATATAAACAAAGATAAAGAATAGTAAATAAATTGATTATTTTAAGCGAAGATGGACGGTGTAAGCATCTAATATAAATTTATTGAAGGACACTTTTGAGTGCTTTTAAAAAAAGACGTACCAGGCGTTAACGGTTTGAGTGCTAGTATTTATACTAGAATTAAGGTGGTACCGCGTTTATAACGTCCTTATTGTAATGATAAGGATGTTTTTTTTCTAATAAAGGAGATTTTTATGCAAGTAAATATGCCGTTTATAAGAAGTAATTTGTTTATTTTAAGAGATATATGTCCTGCTGATTATCTAGATTATTTTGAAGTTGGTAAAGATTTTGAGACAACAAAATATTTGACATGGGGACCACTTACAAAGCCAATAGAAGCAATGTGGTTAATTGAAAATATTAATATGATTAGACCAATTGAGGGTTTACCAATAGGATATGCAATAGTTGATCCAAGAACAAATAAAATGATTGGAACAATTGATTTTCATACTTATTATAGTGGACAAAATGCAGCTGAAATAGGATTTTGTTTACATAAAAATTATTGGAACAGAGGTATAATCAGTAAAGCATTAAGACAAATGATAATAGTTGGGTTTGAACACCTTAAACTGGATAAAATTATTGTAGGTCATGTAAGAGAAAATATTGGTTGTAGAAATGTAGTATTAAAAAATGATTTTAGATATGAAAGAGTAGTAATAAATGGTTTTAAAGATAAAGAGTCTGATACATATAAAGACATAATTTATTACAGTATCTATAGATATGAATATGAAAGAGGTATATTAAAATGGCAGTAACAAGACCAAGAGGAACACAAGATATTTTACCTGAAGAAGGAAAAAGATGGGTAAGATTAGAAGA
>JAVBOS010000130.1:0-3998 GCA_031550255.1 Anaeroplasmataceae bacterium
TATTCCACTTATTACCATTGAAAGAAAACTTAGAATTTTTTAATTTTGGAAGATTAGTTGAAATATTGATATTGTATGCATCACTAGGCCCTAAATTATTAACATAAACTACATATGTAACAAGAGATCCTTGAATATTAGGATTGGGATTAGCTACCATGAAAACTTTCAAATCACATGGAGGATAAAACACTTTATTCAATTTTTGATTATCAATAACAGCTTTAAAATTGTAAACTCTATAAGCACCAACTGTTTTAATCTTAACAGTAGCTTTATTATTAACCAGTGTTTGATTTTTAGGAGAAACTGAACTAGCATACCATTTCTTTCCTACTTTTCTCAAAAAAGCAAATTTAGCTTTGGTAGATGGAATAGTCTTATTTAAATTCTTGTTCTTATCATCTCTTAAAATAAATGTAATTGTATAAGTTTTATTAGGTTTTACATAATTAACTTTAGGAAGAACAAGTTTAGCTACTACATAACGACTGATCTTTTGGTTTTTAACTTTAACAACTTTATTTTCTCCCCACCAATTATAGTTAGCGTTAATTGAACCTTTATCACGATATAAATTATATTTCTTATTATTAACAATATAATTATAATTGTAAGAACAAGAAGATCCTGTTTTGTGAATTATTCCTACTCTATTTCCTCTTATAGTATTTTGTATTATTTTATTTTTAGATCCATTGATATAAGTACCATAATTGGAATTGTATTGTGCGAAATTACTATTCAATTGATTTGAAGATCCTTTTAGATATATGCCATGTAGTTTATTTTTATGAATAATGTTTTTAGATAATTTATTTGAAGAACCTTTAAGATATAATCCAGATTTATCAGCATTATATGCTCTATTTTCTGTTATATTATTACTGTTACCTTGAACAATGATTTGTGTGTTTTTATTTTTCTCTAAATAATTATTTATTAATTTATTTCCTTTTCCAACAACATGTAAACCATGATAATCATTACTAGAGATATTATTTGATTTATATGTGTTATAATTTCCATCAAAATAAATTGCACAATGAGTCTTTCGAGGAGAATTCTTTATAATCTTATTGGAACTAAAAGTATTATTATTACCTTTACCACTGATACCATTCTTACCATTATTATTTATTGAATTGGATATAAACTTAGAATTACTTCCCCTATAATAAATTCCCCTTTCTTTATTACTTATAATATTATTTTTACTAATCTCACCATTACCACCAACAATATAAATACCATGACCTCGCCCATAAGAAACATTGTTAGATGTTATAGCTGCTTTGTTTCCAGTTATAGCTAGTTCTATACCTGTATTATTCCTTAAAAGATTATAAGATATTTGTGCATTGTTTCCAAATATATGAATGCCATGGAATTTATTATTCCGAATATTATTATACCTTATTTTTGCATAATTCCCTGCGATATGAAGTACACAGTTCCCTGTTTTATTTATAGAATTACTATAAACATTATTACGCTCTACTGACGCATAATGTCCTTTAAGTTCAAGAGCATTTCTTTTATTGCCTGAAATATTATTATATCTAACATAACCATAATTTCCTACAAAAATAATACCTTCCAAGAGATTATTTCTTATATTATTATCCTTAAAATTAGTATTATATCCAATAACATTAATCCCAATCTTATTATTTAAAAAATTATTATTATAAAACTTATTATTAGATCCTTTAGCACAAAAACCTGTGCCACGATTATTAGAAAAGATATTATTATTAATTGTGCCACTAGCTAATGATTGGCCATTTATACCATAATTATTCCCTGAAAAAACATTGTTAGAGATTGTTGGGTTATTTCCATTAAAAACAAGTCCATGCCCTCCATTAGATGTAATATTATTAGAAACAAATTTTACATTATTACCCGTTAAAACCACACCATTAGTTTTACTATTTCTAACAATATTCCCAGTAAAATCAGTAGTATCTCCAACAACATTAACACCAATCTTATTATTCAAAAATCTATTGTTATTAAGTTTATTAGATGATCCTTTGGCATAAAAACCTGTACCACGATTATTAGAAAACAGATTATTGTTAATTAAGCCATTAGCTAGTGACTGGCCATTTACACCATAATTATTCCCTGAAAAAACATTATTTAAAATTACTGGATTATTTCCATTTAAAACAAGCCCATGACCATTATTAGAGGTAATATTGTTAGAAACAAAATTTAAATTATTAGCTGTTATAACTACACCATTATTCTTACTATTATTAACAACGTTACTTGTACAATTGGCATTATTACCATTTACATTAACACCAACATTATTACCCCTAAAAACATTAGTAGAAATCTTATTATCATTACCTAAAATATATAAACCAGTGCCACCATTATTTACTAATTTATTATTATTTATTATTGCATTTTTAAGATCAGCACTCCTAATAGCATGTTCACTATTACCAATAAAATTATTACTTGAAATAATAGTCCCATCACCAACTAAAACTAACCCTCTACCAATATTACCAGCAAAATTGTTATTTTGAATTAATATTGCTTTAGCTGAGTAAACACCACCTGCATTACCCGTATTTGCACGATTAGTGGAAAAATTAGAATTTGTAATATTTAATGGATTTTGTGAATATACTGCTCCACCATTAGCTGCATAATTATTCGTAAAATTAGATTGTATAATATTTAAAAATCCAGAACCAGAACTATTATATACAATATCATATATAGCCCCACCATTAGCTACTGCGTGATTATTAGTAAAAACACAATTTTTAATTGTTAACGCAGTAAGTCTTATAAACAATGCCCCACCACTTGTTTCATTAGCATAGTTATCTATAAAAACACAGTTTTCAATAATTAGATCATTATTACCCGAGCGAATAGCACCACCCATAGGAGCATGATTATTTCTAAAAGTAGAACCTATTAACCTTTGTCCTATGGTGTTTGAAGCAAAATTAACAGCACCACCCACACTCAAAGCACTATTACCCGTAAAAGTACAATCGATTATACTAGTAAAGTTAGCATGTGTATCAACAGCTCCTCCTTCAACAAACTCATCTTCACCTTCATATCTTCCTTCATTATTAATAAAACTAGAATTAACTATTCTACAATTATCAGCACCTACCCTGATAAAAACTGCACCTCCACTCTCACCCCAATTATTCCTGAAACTACAATTCTCAACAACAATAGTACCATAAGCATGAATAGCTGCACCACTACTCGCTCCAGAATCACCATTTAAAAAATCAATAAAACGAAAAGTAACTGTTGAATTTTCATCAACAACAAAAATACGACTCAAATGACGACCATCCAAAACCGCACGCCTAGAATTAGACTGCCCCTGAACAGTGATATTAAACTTATCAACAACACGAATCTGAGTACCACTACTAATATAAGTCTTATTACCTAACAAAATACGATCATTATCATTAGCACCATCAATCGTATCCTTAATATCATCAAAAGCAGATCCATTTACAACATGATCAGCAGCAGACACACAAGAAACACAAAGACTAAAAATTAAAACTAAAAAAAATACTATAGCCAAATTTTTATATAATCCAGAGATTGTAATTGCCATTTTATCTCATCCATTCTACATTCCCCCTAAACTACTTATAAATTATAAACAGCCCTAAAAATCCATGCTATTCAAACCAAATCCTATAAATTATAACATATTATAAAAAATATATTTGGAATATATACTTACTAATACTATATTAAAACAAACTACTATATAAAATATAAGGTTAATGAAAAAAAAATATACCAAAAAAAGAAAAAGAAAAAATCAATTACATCCATTAAACAGAAACAAAAAATATACAATTTCAAAAAAATTCCAATATATTAATATTATATATAAATATATATCTAAAATTTAAAATTTTAATCAAATTTGTAATTTTGAATTAACCTCAAAAAATAAAATAATAAAAAATATAGAAAAA
>JAVBOS010000063.1:0-4686 GCA_031550255.1 Anaeroplasmataceae bacterium
TCTATTTCCAATACAGTAGCATCGATAGTCGCCTGATAATCTTCACTAACCTTTGCCCGATGGCGCAAAGCCTTCCAATATTGGTCGCACTTACTATCTAAAGAGTCTAAATTCTCTTTATATTGAGCATTTTTAAGAATAACTTTACCAGCACTAGTCATAGCTGTTCCATGTCTAGCAATTCTTGTTGGTAATACACAGTCAAACATATCAATACCATTCATTGAACCAATAACTAAATCATCAGGTGAACCAACACCCATCAAATATCTTGGTTTATCTTTTGGCATAATATCTTTTAAGTAATTTAACATTTCATACATTTCATCTTTTGATTCTCCAACAGATAATCCACCAATTGAATATCCAGGAAAATCAATTTTTTGTAATTCTTCAAGACACATTTTTCTTAATTCTTTATGTGGTCCACCCTGAACAATTCCAAACAAAGCCTGTGTATCGCTATTTTTATGAGCTTCTTTACCACGTTTTGCCCATCTAATAGTACGTTTCACGCTTTCTTCCATATATTTATAATCTGAATGAAAAGGAGGACATTCATCAAAACTCATAATAATGTCAGCGCCTAAATTATTTTCAATTTCAATAGCTTTTTCTGGAGATAAAAATAATTTTTCTCCACTTTTATGGTGTCTAAAATAAACACCTTCTTCTTCTATTTTTCTCATTTTTGATAAACTGAAAACTTGGAATCCACCGCTATCAGTTAATAGCGCTCCATTCCATTTCATAAACCCTCTTATACCACCATGTTTTTTAACAATTTCATCACCAGGTTGTAACCATAAATGATAAGTATTTCCAAGGATTAAACCGTCACTTACTTCTTTTATTTCTTCAGGAATAAGTGTTTTTACTGTTGCTTGTGTACCAACAGGCATAAAAATAGGTGTTTCAAAATCACCATGAGGTGTATGAAGAATACCATATCTTGCTCCTGTTTGTTTACATACATGAAGTAATTCATGCCATACTGGAGGTTTAGTGCTCATTATTTTACACGTCTAATAGAAGCAATTTTTTGTTCAACAAGTGGCTTATCATTAGCCCCAGTTTTTACATCAGCAATTTCATCAATTACTTCTAATCCTTTTGTGACAACACCAAATCCTGCATAACTTCCATCTAAATGAGGTGAAGAGGCATGCATAATAAATACTTGACTTGAAGCTGAATTTGGCATCATTGTTCTAGCCATTGATATAACCCCTTTTGTATGAGCTAAATCGTTAACAACTCCATTTGATCTAAATTCACCTTTTATTTTAGTTTCACTACCACCCATACCTGTTCCAGATGGATCTCCACCTTGAATCATAAATCCTTTTATAACTCTGTGAAAAATAATTCCATCATAAAATTTCTTTTCAATAAGTCCTAAAAAGTTTTCTACTGTAATAGGGGCAACACTTGGAAACAACTCTATTTCCATTTGTTTACCATTTTCCATTGTTAATAAAACAACTGGGTTTTGTTCATTTAAAAATTCACTTGCATTTTTCATATTAATCTCCTCTTATTTTATAAACATACTATCGCCAAATGAAAAGAATCGATACTTTTCTTTAACAGCTTCATTGTATGCATTTAATATTATTTCTTTACTTGCAAAAGCACTAACTAACATAATTAGTGTTGATTTTGGTAAATGAAAATTAGTTATTTGGGCATCTACAACTTTAAATTTATATCCAGGATAAATGAAAATATCTGTCCAACCATTTTTCTTTTTAAAACCATTATCATAAGCTGTTTCTAAAGTCCTAGTTGAGGTTGTCCCAACACTAATAATTCTTTTATTATTCTTTTTAGCTTCATTTAAAATATTTGCGGTCTCTTCGTCTATCTCATAAAATTCAGAATGCATTTTATGAGTAGTAACATCATCAACACTAACTGGCCTAAATGTACCTAATCCAACATGTAAAGTAACATAACAAATAGTAATACCTTTAGCTTTAATTTTTTCCATTAATTCCTTTGTAAAATGTAATCCAGCTGTAGGGGCTGCCGCACTACCGGCTTCTTTAGCATATACTGTTTGATATCTATCTCTATCTTCTAATTTTTCATGTATGTATGGTGGAAGAGGCATTTCACCTAATTTATCAAGCACCTCTAAGAAAATACCTTCATAAATCATTTCAAAAAATCTTATTCCATCTTCATCTTCACCAACACATTTAGCTTTAAGTAACCCATCTCCAAAAGATATAATTGTTCCTATTTTAACTCTTCTAGCTGGTTTTACTAATGTTTGCCAAATATTATTTTCTTCTTTTAAAAGTAATACTTCTATTTTTGCTTTCGTATCTTCTTTAACCCCAAACAATCTAGCTTGTATAACTTTTGTATTATTTAGTACTATTAAATCATTACTATCTAAATAGTCAATAATATCACTAAAATGCTTATGTTCTATAGTATTCGTTTTTCTATCTAAAACTAATAGTCTTGAAGAACTTCTATCCTTTAAAGGTGTTTGAGCAATTAACTCTTCTGGTAAATAAAAATCAAAATCATCTGTTCTCATTAAAATAACCCCTTCATATAAGGCTTATTTAAATGCTCATAAGCTTTTTTAGTTGCAACTCTACCTCTTGGTGTTCTTGTAATATAACCTTCTTGAAGTAAATATGGTTCATATACATCTTCAATAGTCGCTGTTTCTTCACCAATTGTCGCACTTACACTTTCTAATCCAACTGGTCCGCCATTAAAATGTTCTATAATCGCATTTAAATATCTATAGTCCGTATAATCTAACCCTGAAGCATCAATATTCAATCTATCTAATGCATATTTAGTTATATCTAAAGTAATATCTCCATTTCCTTTAACCTGCGCAAAATCTCTTACGCGTCTAAATAATCTATTAGCTACACGCGGCGTTCCTCTACTTCTTAATGCTAGTTCTAACGAAGCATCTTCATTAATTATAGTTTGATAAACGCTACTTGTTCTTTTAACAATTTGTAATAAATCATCTTTTGTATAATACTCTAATCTTAAAACAACACCAAATCTATCACGAAGTGGAGCCGATAAATCACCATAACGAGTTGTTGCTCCAACTAATGTAAAAGGAGGCAGGTCAACACGAATACTTTTGGCGCTACTATCTTTTCCAACCATAATATCTAGTACATAGTCTTCCATAGCGCTATATAATATTTCTTCCACAAATCTTGGAAGGCGATGTATTTCATCAATAAACAAAACGTCTCCTGCTTCTAATGAGCTTAATACAGCTGCTAAATCTCCGCCTCGTTCAATTGAAGGCCCACTTACAACTTTAATATTTACACCTAGCTCATTAGCAATTATTGTTGCTAATGTTGTTTTTCCTAATCCCGGAGGTCCGTATAACAAAACGTGATCCAATGATTCTTGTCTACTTAAGGCTGCTTTTATATATATTTCAAGCATTTCTTTTGCTGTTGCTTGTCCAATATATTCATTTAACTTTTCCGGACGTAAACTTAATTGTTCATCATCATTTTCTATTGACTTGGGATCAATAATTCTTTCATTCATTTTAATCACCTAATTAATCTATAGTCTATTATTTCTTATCTTACTTAATCATTTGTTGTAAAGCTTGTTTTATTAGTGTACTTTCATCTAAAGAAGCATCAAGTTTACTAACAACTTTTGATATTTCCTTTTTATTATATCCTAATGCTATTAACGCATCTTCAATATCAGTTAATTTTGAATTATTTTGAATTGGAATAAAATCATTAAAAGATAATTTCCCTTTTAAATCTAAGATAATTTGTTGACTAGCCTTTTGGCCTATACCTGGAAATTTTCTTAAATATGCATCATTACGCTCTTCAATAGCCTTAACTATCTCATTAACTGTTGCGCTAGCCAAAATACTTAAAGCGCTTTTCGGGCCTATACCAGTAACATTAATTAATTTTAAAAATAATTCTTTTTCTTCTTCAGTTTTAAAACCGTATAAATCATTACAATCTTCACGTAAATGTTGATACACATATATTTGATATGAGGTATTAGGTTTAAAATTATATGGATTACTTACTATTAAAGAATAGCCAATTCCTGTGTTTTCTAATACTATCTTTTTGGGAGTTACTTTAGTTATTAAACCAATAATATAATCATACATATTTACACCTCTAATATCTATTAAGTATACCATAAAAACTCCTTTTTTAAAAGGAGTATTATTTTTTATCTTTATTTATATAGTGTGGATAAATACTTTTTTGTGGAAATGGAACTGGTATTCCATATCTTGATCTGACATATTTCATATTTGGATTCATATATCCTACATTTTGCGAAGTGTTAATCTTTTCTTCTTTTTTTATCTCTTGTTTTTCAGTTATTTCTTCCTCAATTTTCTTTTCAAAAAGATCATTTTCATGAATTTCTTCAATTGCAACTTCAGCATTTTTAATTACAGAATCAATCTTTTCTAATGCAGGATAATAATCACTGATAAAAGTCTCAGTTTCTTCTAAAATCTGCTTAGTTTCAACTGATAAAAAGGGTATTTTTAGTTTTACTCCACCAACCAATTTTTTGAAATCCGTTACATGTAAATTATTAACTTTAACTTCATCAAAAGTTACATGATAGGCTTCCAAAATATCTTCAATTTTTTCATTGTGCCTTACAATATGAATTAAC
>JAVBOS010000148.1:0-6301 GCA_031550255.1 Anaeroplasmataceae bacterium
TGTGAATATGTTAACAATATTTCATCTGCTTCGAATACTCTTTCTATTAAATAATGCTTTCTTAATTCTTCTGTCGTATAATGTTTTGAATCTTCTGGATGATTTGCGTATCTTACATCTAATTTCATTCTTTCTTCCTCCTACATTTTGAAAAACATTCCAGTGTAACCTAATTCTCTTGAAATTTGCAAAGCAACATTGCGGATTTTAATTCCAATTTGTTCATCTGTTAAAATTGGATTTCTCATATCTGAAAATGATATAGCAGCAATCACTTTACCTGTATAATCAAATATTGGGGCTCCATAACAAATCATTAATTCTTCATTTTCTTTATTATCTACCGAGTATCCTCGTTGCTTTGTTTCAATTAATTCTTTGATTAAAACTTCCTTACTATCAATAGTTTTTGAAGTTTTCTTAACAAATTTAATTTGATCTAAAATCATACTTTGCTTATCTGGTTCTAAAAAAGCTAATAAGGCTTTTCCTAAAGATGTACAATATGCTTCATGTCTAGTACCAATATTGCACGTTGCTAATTTTGCATATTTAGCAGTATATTTATGAATATAAACAATATCAGTTCCATCAAGAACTCCAACAAATGTAGTTCTATTAAGTTCATCAGCCAATTGATGAACATATGGTGAACAAACACTAATCAATGATTTACTATTTGAATATTTAATTCCTAAAGTAAATGCTGATAGTCCTAAAACATACTTTTTTTCATTATATTTACTGATTTCTAAATAACGCAAAGCCAATAAAGTATGAACAATATCAAAAGCACTACTTTTAGGCATGCCAGTTTCTTTAATTATGTCTTTTAAAGAAACACCTTTTTCATCAACATTTGAAACATATTCTAATATTTCAAATGATCTTGTAATTGTTCGATTCATTTTTTCATTTTCTTTTTCCATATTTACTACCAAACTTTCATTTAAATTTCCATAATTGGATTATCAAAAACTTTTCTACACTTAATATAATAAATTATTAAACTTACAACCAAAGCCAATATATTACTAATTAACATTCCATACCAAATGGCGTTAGCTCCCATATTTGTAAACTTAATCAATATTCCAACTAATAAAACTCTAAAAATCCATAATCTTGCTAATGATACAATTAGAACATATATTGTTTTTTTCATTCCTTGAAAAATACCAAAATAAATATGCATGATTGTCCACGGAATAGCAGAAATTGTATATACATTCATTCCCTTTAAGATATTATCTAATAAGGTAACATCATCTTTTGCATAAAAACCTGCAATTATTTGTTTAATTGATAAAATACAAACCAATAAAACAGTAACTATTGATAATGATAAAATTATCCCCTTAACTTTAGCTTCTTTTATCCTTGAGTAATTTTTAACAGCAATATTTTGTCCAACAATCGAAACTAATGCAACTCCAAATCCACTACTAAAACTAAATATTACAGAATTTATCCGGTTAATAATACCATATGCCGTTAAAACGTCATCTCCAAGTCCTGCTGCATAACTATTAATAATAGCATTCCCTAAGGATTGTGTAGATTTCTCAATAATTATTGGAAACGAAAATATTAATATCATCCAAATAACACTATAATCAAATTTTAAACTTTTCGAATTTACTTGAAGTTCTGTTTTTTTAAAAAAGATAAAGTAAATTCCAAATAAAGTAATAAATGCATCAGCAATTAATGTTGATATTCCTAGACCAATGATGTCAAAGTTTAGAATTACAATTAATAAAAATGAAATTAAAAACTTTAAAATAATAGAAACAATATTAATAACCATTATTAAACGATTATTTCCAACTGCTCTTTCTTTTCCAATATATATATTATTAAAAAATTTAAAAGGAAAGGAACAAACAATAATTTTAAAGTAAACATTAGCTGTTTCTAACAATGTTCCTTTAGCACCAGAAATACGTAATATTTGTTTAGAAAAGAAAACGCCAAACACAACAAGAATAATTGCAACTATAAAAGATATAAGAACCATTTGCGATAAAATGTTTTTTCCTTTATTGAATTGTTTTTTACCAATTTCTCTAGAAATTAAAGATGTAGCAGCAACACCAAATCCAACTCCTATTGCAGCTATAACATTTTGAATAGGTCCAACAAACACAGTAGCAGCCATCTCTGATTTACCTAGAATTGATGAAAAATAAACATCAAATAACGCAAAAATTTCAATAACCATACCACTTAAAGCAACTGGTAAACTAATTAATAAAAGTGTTTTCCATAAGTTGCCAGTTAGCATTAATTCTCTTTTTTTCTCAACATTAGTCAAATCGATCATCTCACTTAATATTCCGCATATGCGGAACGAGTTCATGTTTTTAATTGATTAATTAAATTGTACCAAAACAAAATGTTAAAATCAAGTTTATTTTATATTTTTGCTTGCTTATATATTTAAAAAAATTATATAATTTTATTAGGTGATAATATGATATATAACAATATAGATTTTTTTAACATTTCTGATTATGTTACTGATTCAAATATTCCTGGTATTATTTTGCAAAGATATCCTTTGAATATTCAAAAGACAATGGGATATGGTACTTCTTTTCAAGGTGCTGATAAAGCAAAAAGTATAGGTGGAGCTGAAGTTAGGTTCATATGCGATTCACAAAATATAGAATTTCAGTTATATGGAATTGAAACCAATACTTATATAACAGTTTTTCAAGGTGATTTTCAAAATTCTCATTTATTAGTAAAAGCTAATGAAATAAACACCTTTACTGTTAATAAACATTCACGTTTTTTAGAAGTTGATACTGATAATGCGAATATTAAAAGAAGGTATACATCTAATTTATGGAGAATCGTTTTTGATTATGGTGCTAAAATTAGTTTTATATCTTTAAATACTTTTGAAAAGCCTTATAGTCTTCCTGAAAAAAAGGATTTACCAAGCGAAACATACCTAGCATATGGAAGTTCTATTTCTCAAGGGGCCGGAGCGATTTCCATTCATGATTGTTACATAAATAGTTTTGCTAATTTTTATAATTGTGACATCTTAAATAAAGGACTATCTGGTTCTTGTTTACTGGAAAAAGAAACTATTGATTACTTACAAACTATCAAATGTGATAAATATTTATTTGAGATTGGTTGTAACGTTAGAGGTCTTATGGATGAAATAGAATTTGAAAAAAGATTTGATTATCTAATTAAAACTACTATTGATAATCATCCTACAAAAGTAATTAATATTATAAGTATTTTAGATTTTTTTAAAATAAAATTTTCTATTTTTAAAAATATTCCTTATCAAGAAAAAAATATTACTTTCACAAAAATAATAGAAAATATAATTAATAAATATCAAAATGGTAATATTAATTTAATTAGTTCTAATAATCTATTAACTAATTTAACCTGCATTTCTTATGATATGCTTCACCCAAGTAATTACGGTCATCTAATGATGGGTATGAACTTAGTTAAATATATAAAATAAGAAAACACCTTGAGAAATAAAATCTCAAGGTGTTATTTTTAATCTAAGAATTCAAATTGATAATCGTAAACGACTACTAAATCTCCATTTTTACAACCATTTTTTCTTAAAGAATCATCAACTCCGAAAGTTCTAAGTTGTCTAGCAAATCTAGCAATAGCTTGATCTCTTGTAAAATCAGTCATTTCAACTAATTTTCTGATTTTTTCACCTTCAACGCGGTATGTATTATCATTTTCTTTTATAATACTTATGCTATCTTCTTCAGGTTTAAATACATAATTTACAAAGAATTCTTTTTCTTTTTCGTCTTCTTCTAATAATGAGAAGCTTTCAGTAATATCTAATAAATCAGATACTTTGTAAATTAACTCTTTTAAATTATCTTTAGTGTATGCAGAAATAGGTATAATTGTTTCATTTGGAACAAGCTTTTTAAATTTTTCGAGATTTTCTTTAGCTTCATCTAAATCCATTTTATTAGCTACAATTATTTGTGGTCTTTTTGATAAGTTCATTTTATATGATTTTAATTCTTCATTGATAATTAAATAATCTTGATAAGGATCTCTTCCTTCAGAACCGGCCATATCAATAACATGTAATATTACACGGCATCTTTCAATATGCTTTAAAAATCTTAAACCTAATCCAGCACCTTGTGAAGCCCCTTCAATAATACCTGGTAAATCAGCCATTACAAAGCTTTTATTATCATTGACAGAAACCATACCTAAATTAGGTACTAAAGTAGTAAAATGATAACTTGCTATTTTTGGTCTTGCGGCACTAACAACACTTATTAAAGTTGATTTCCCTACACTTGGGAATCCAACAAGTCCACAATCAGCAAGTACTTTCAATTCACAACGAATAAATTTATGTTCTCCAGGCTCACCTTTTTCACAAATATCAGGACATTTGTTTGTTCCTGTCGCAAAAGCCATATTACCTCTACCACCACGACCACCAGCACAAACTACTACTTCTTGTCCTTGTTTTGTGATATCACCAATTAATAATTTAGTTTCATCATCATATATCATTGTTCCTAAAGGTACTCTTACATATGTAGGCTTAGCATTTGCCCCATACATACCTTTATTTCGTCCATTTTCACCAGCATCGCCTTTAATTTTAGCGTTATATCGTAAATCTAATAATGTTGATAATCCTTCATCACCAACAAATATAACACTACTTCCAACTCCACCAGATCCACCAAATGGTCCACCATACTCAACTTTTAATTCACGGCGATAAGCAACAATTCCGTTACCACCCTTACCACCAAAAACCTCAATTTTGACCTCATCAATAAACATGGTAAAACACCACACTTTCTACATACATTCTTTTAAAAAAAATGCCCACTTAAATTAGTGGGCTTAGTTACTATTCACAAGGATAAACTGACACTTGTTTTTTGTCGCGACCCTTACGTTCGTATTTTACAATTCCTGTTACAGTTGCGAATAACGTATCGTCTCCGCCGCGTCCAACATTTGTTCCTGGATGAATTTTAGTTCCTCTTTGACGGAATATGATTGAACCTGCTGTACAGAATTGACCATCAGATAGTTTTTGTCCTAAACGTTTTGACTCACTGTCACGACCGTTTCTTGTTGACCCAACACCTTTTTTAGATGCAAATAATTGAATATTTAACTTTAACATGAAGGCACCTCCTAGTTTTTAATTTTTATATTTTTAGGATATTGTTTACTAATATCTACTATTGTATATTCGAGATTTTCGAATATATCTTTTATAATGCTGTTCTCTACATTAACTTCTAATAAAAAATTTCCATCTTCACAAATTAAATTTGTAATGTTGTAACTAAGATTAATTTTTTCTATTAAGTTTGCTGTCATAATAGCAGCTGTTGAGACACTAGCACATACTATATCATTACCATAATCAGCATAATTAGCATGACCGGTAATCTTTATTGAGAATTTATTTAAATCTTTATTAATGATTACGGAAATCATACAAATTAAGCATTGATTGATTCAATTGTTAATTTAGTGTATGGTTGACGGTGACCGTTTTTCTTTCTATAGTCTTTTTTAGGGCGATATTTGAAAACGATAATTTTCTTTCCACGTCCTTGTTTTTCAACTTTAGCTACAACGCTAGCACCTTTAACAAATGGAGTACCTACTTTAGATTTTTCTCCACCTATTAATAAAACTTGATCAAATGTGTAAGATTGTCCAGCTTCTACTTCTAATTTTTCAACGTAGATTGTTTGTCCAACTTTAACTTTAACTTGTTTTCCACCAGTTACGATAATTGCGTACATGTCGTTTACCTCCTTATATTTTTTAAGACTCACTATTAAGGTAAGCATAAGCTTTTAAGACCTTTTCTATGTGGTGCATGTTACAACATTTAAATTATATATTAATACGATTCAAATGTCAATTTATTTTTTTATAATTTTAACTATTCTTTAGCTTCTTTTTTACTAAATAATTTTACTACTTTTTTAGGAAAGAAAGTAAGCGTATCAGTAACAACTAAAGGCAGTAATTTTAATGATTCTTTTAAAGCAGATTTCCTAATATCTTCTTTTGTTATACAATTACCATCTCTAAATAAATATTTTCTTGTAACTATTCCAATACGTATTGTTAACAAAGCGTTAGAAACACCCTGAGTAACACTTGACATAAGTGGTTTTATAAATGGAATTTCAGCAAGAGCTGTAGTTGTACTTTGTGGTAATATTTCATCAATATTTAAATTTTCTAATCCTTCAGCAATTAAAGCTGTCGAAATAACATTTAG
>JAVBOS010000135.1:0-4095 GCA_031550255.1 Anaeroplasmataceae bacterium
ATTATTGATAAAGAGACCTTTGAAACAGTACAGCAAATAATGCGAGACCGTGCCAAAGTTAAAATCGGTGATGATAAAAATTTAAGCAAGTATACTCGTCGTTACCCATTTAGTGGTTTCGTTATTTGCAATAATTGTGGAAGAACTTTAAAACGCAGATATTGGAACTATAGTTCAAACAAGAAAGTTGTAATGCAGTGTGGCAGTTATTTAGAAGGTAAAGGAAATTGCGATGCAAAGGCAATTGAACAGAACATACTTGAGAAAGCAACCATTAAGGTTTTGAATGAAGTTTTTCTTTCAAATCTAAATATTACTCAAGACCTTTATAGAGCAGTTCTCACTTCTGTAAATGTATTAGACAATGAATCAAAAATCGACGAGCTAAACGATGAAATAACAGCTCTTGATACACAAATTAGTTCCCTAGTTGATTTAAAAATAAGCGGTCAAATCGCACTAGATATGTTTAACTCAAAATATCAAGATCTAGTTTCAAAAATGAAAAGCCTCGAATATGAATTAAAATCTCAAATGAAGAAACGAGATGAGAGTTTTGAAAAAACACTTAGAGTAAGTAAAATGAAAGAGATTATCAAAAACATATCAAACATTTCAGAAGTTGAAATCGATGTTCTACGAACTTTCATTTATAGAATTATTGCGGTTAACCAAGAAAACATAGTGTACTGCATTGCAAAAGATAAACAATATAGCGATGAAGAATTTTCTAATAAGCGCAAAGATTTCTTGTTAAAAGAAGCGATTGCCAAGGGAAAAGTCATAGATGATTTAAATGGTAAAGTATTAAATTACAAAGTAATTATAATCTAATTTTTTTAATAAATTATGTTTTCTCATTCAACGTTAGGTAAAGAATACTCATTATTTTATGTTCCCACATTCAATATTTTAAAAACAAAATAAAAACCTATGATTGCTATCTATTTTTGGTAGATTTTCAAACATAGGTTTTACTTTCTAAAGTTATTCATTTCATTAAAAATAGTGCTATTTTCAACTATTTTTACATATGTAAGGTATTATTTGCTCGAAATTCGACTCAGCAATACGACCGTTTCAACGTGAGAAGTCATAGGAAACATATCAACAGGTTGAATAAATTTAACATTATACTTTTCAGTTAATACATTTAAATCCTTACCTAAAGTAGAAGGATTACAAGATACATAAACTATTCTTTTAACATTAGTTTCTAATAAAGTATTAATTAATTCTTCACCTAACCCAGTTCTAGGAGGATCTACAACAACTATATCTAATGCTAAACCTTCACTAATAAGTTTAGGTAATACTTCAGTAACATCACCTTGATAAAATTTAGTATTAGTTATCTTATTTAACTTAGCATTTGATATTGCGTTATCTACACTTTCTTTTGTATATTCAATACCTACTACTTCTTTAGCCATTTTAGCTAAATGAATTGCTATTGTACCTACACCACAATAAGCATCAAGTACTGTTTCAGTTCTAGATAACTTACATGCTTTTTTAACTTCATCATATAACTTTTCAGTTTGACGAGGATTAAGTTGGAAAAATGCATTTGGTTTTAAATTGTATTTATAAGAACCAATTTGTTCAGTAATAACTTCTTTACCTTCAAGTAATTTAAATTCTTCACCAAAGATAATTCCATCTTTTTTACTGTCATTAAAGTTTTCATAAACACTAACAACATTTTTATATTTAATTAATTCTTTAGCTAATTCAAATATTTTAGGATTCTTTTCATTAATAACAATAGTTACTTGCACTTCGTTATTAATTGTAGAAATCCTTGTTACTATAAACTTAATAACACCACGTTTAAAATACTCATGGTATGTTGAAATACCATACTTATCAATAAGAGATAAAGTATAGTTATTAACTTCATTTATAATTGGATGTTGAACAGGACAATCATTAATATAAATTATTTTTCTAGTATCCGGATCAATAATACCTACAACACTCTTTTCATTCATTTCTCTTACAGGAAGTGATGATTTATTTCTATAACCATATGGATTATCCATACCAATAGTAGGTTTAATTTCAAAAGATTTAGGATTAAGCTTCGTATATCTGGTTATAGCTTCTACTACCATTTCTCTTTTTAATACTAATGAGTACTTATAAGCGATATGTTGTGTTTGACATCCACCACAATTACCATAATATTCACATTTAGGCTCAACTCTATTTGGTGATTGTACTCTTATTTCTTTTATTTCAGCCTTAGCCATCTTTTCGCTTACACCAGTAATCGTACATTTTACCGTTTCACCAGGTATAGCATTAGGCACAAAAACAGCAAGTTTTTGATAAAACCCAATACCCTCACCATTTATTCCTAAACGTTTTATTTCTAAAACTATGTCATCATTTTCATTTAATATCATTATAAGCACCCTTTTTTCGACAATATATAAGCTTATTATAACTTATTAGACAAAAAAAAGATAGGTTATTAACCCATCTTTCGTTCGACAAAGCTTGCTATTATAATAATATATTATAAATTAGATATTTACATACCCTAAAATAGCTAAAATAACAAATATCCAAAACATCGCAGTCCATAATGTTTTATTTTTCATTTTAGTACTAGATAAATAAATATACCCTGAAATTACTACAGATACTAATAATGAAATATTCTTAATTGTATTTAAAGTTCCAGTGATACCTAAATTTATATTAAATAAATTACAAATAGCTGATATTAAAAAAACAATACCTGCAATAATAATTGCTACAAATGCTAATAATCCACCAAATCTTGCTATTGATGAACCTGAAGATGATTTTGCCATAATTTCTCGTTCCTCCCTTTTTAAAAAATAAAACACTACTAGAGTGTTTTATACTACTATTAAGCAAATACCGTTGGTTTTCCTGATAATAAGATAGTAATAATATCAACTACCCATAAAATTGTTGCTCCAACAAAAATCCAAATAATTCCAGCGATTAAACGCCCTTTTGCAATACGATAAATTCCATAAATTATCCCATCAATACCAGGTAAAGCTAATATTAACTTTAAAATTAATGGTAATCCATTTATTGCTTTTACATAACCTTTCATACTTTATTCCTCCTAATCGTTAAGATATATAAATTATATCACGAATTAAAAGTAAATAAAATAATTTTTAAATTAAATCTTTAATTTCTTTAAAAATATATCCATCATTTTTTAAATCAATGATAATATCTTTTAAAGCTAAAGAATTATCTTTTCCCACAGTATGCATTAAGATAATGGCACCATTATGCATACGCTCCATAACATTATTATAACTATACTCTTTTCCAAATGACTTATCTTTATGCCAGTCAACATAAGCTAAAGACCAAAATATCGTTTTGTAACCTTTTGATGAAAGAAATTCGAGTGATGATGTTGATATTTTACCTTCTGGTGGTCTAAAGTAATGACTCATAGTTGTTCCTGTAAGTGAAGTGAATTCTTGTTCTAATTTAGTTAAATCTTTAATCATTTCTTCTTGTGTAATTTTCGAATAATCTTTATGATAATATGAATGATTTCCAATTACATGGCCTTCTTCAATCATTCTTTTAACTAAGTTTGTAGCACTTGTTAAATAGTGACCAGTAATAAAGAAAATAGCTTTAGTATCAGTTTCTTTTAATGCATCTAAAATGGCTGCAGTATAACCATCTTCAAATCCACAGTCAAAAGTTAAATACACTTCTTTTTCATCATTACCAATATAGATACTATTATTAGTTTTGATTAAATTAACTAATTCAGAACCTGGAGTTGGTCTTGAATGATCTTTAGTTCTACCAAGTCCATAACTATATGTTTTAGCACTTATATTTATATTTAGTATAAAAAAGAAAATAAATAAACTTGCCAAAAATATTTTTTTCATATTTTCACCTCCAAGTTTATTATTCCCATTTTTTTTAATTATTTTTTTGTAATTTAAACCAATTTTTCTGATTAATTATTATTCCTATTATAAGACCTTGAGCTAATAAATATATCCAAATCATAAAGACAATAACAAAGGATAGCGCACCATATAATTCTTTAAAATTGGAAAATGATTT
>JAVBOS010000038.1:0-5112 GCA_031550255.1 Anaeroplasmataceae bacterium
ATATATTTATAATAATTAAAAGGAAATTAGTATGTATCAATCAAAAGAAAAAGTACAAAACTTAATATTGTGTGTAACTGATGCTATTTCTGTCATACTAAGCTATGTTTTATCGGGTATTATATGGTTATATTTGGTAAAGGGAGTGACAAGTACAGAACACATACGCAAGGTGTTAGAAAGCGAACTGAGTACACTTATAATAGCATATATATTTGTTATAATTTTTTTTAATATGAATGTATACTTTTTACAAAGAGGAAAATTCGAAGAACTAAAGTATGTTTTTAAAATGAATATGCTATTTGGTGGAGTATTTGCAGTTATATTGCTTGTTAAGGGGAACGCATTAGCGCTTCCAAGAGGTAACTATGTTCTTACGGTTTGTATTAATGTGGTTATCATGTATATAAGCCATATAATGTTGAAATATTATCTCGTGAAGGTTAGAAGTCAAAGAGCTAGTAGAATCTTTGTTATTACAACGTTTGATAGGGTGAATAGTATCGCCTCACAACTTACAAAGAAAGTAGAATGGCAGAATAAGTTAGAGGGAATTATAATTGTAGATGATGACCTCCGAGGGCAAGTAATTGAAGGAATACAAGTGGTTGCAACATATTCTGATATGTTGGATTATGTTAAGCGTGAAGTCGTAGATGAAGTGTTTATTAGTGTACCATATGATGGGGGAAAAGGACTTAGAGGTATAATAATGGAACTAGAAGACATGGGTGCTATAGTTCATTTAAGTCTTGAACAGCTAGAAAGTTTTAAGGATTTTGATAAAAAACTAAATATGATAAATGATGTTCCAGTGGTTACATTTTCAAACAGATCATTTGATGATACGAAATTATTGATTAAAAGACTGATGGATATAGTAGGTTCAGTTCTTGGACTACTGATTACTGGAGTTATTATGATATTTATTGCCCCGATTTTACTAGTGGAGTCTCCGGGGCCACTTGTATTTAAGCAGACAAGAGTAGGGAAAAATGGAAGATATTTTAATATATATAAGTTTCGCTCTATGTATAAGGATGCAGAAGAACGAAAGAAAGATTTATTAGACAAAAATGAAATGAATGGGTTGATGTTTAAAATAACTGATGATCCAAGAATTACAAAAGTTGGTAAGTTTATTAGAAAAACTAGTATAGATGAGTTGCCTCAATTTTTTAATGTTTTAAAGGGTGATATGAGTCTTGTGGGTACAAGGCCACCTACAGTGGATGAGTTTAAGCAGTATGAAGGGCATCATAAGAGAAGACTTAGTATGAAACCAGGAATAACAGGATTATGGCAGGTTAGTGGTAGAAGTAACATAGAAGATTTTGAAGATGTTGTAAAACTCGATTTGGATTATATAGATAAGTGGGGATTAGGATTGGATGTGAAAATATTACTAAAAACAATAGGAGTTATATTTTTTGGAAAAGGAGCTAAGTAGGTGTCAAAAGCATTTAACATGAGTAAAATTTTATGTATAAAAAAACAAGAAGTACTATTTTATGGTTATTTTTTTATAATTAGTTTAGCTCAAGCATTTGGGATTGGGGCATCCGACAATCCCATGGTTATTGGTTTAACGATGATATCACTAGCTTTTTTTGTAGGAAAAATGTTTTCTACAAAATATAATAGTAAAAGAGATATAATACTCGTGGTAGTATTAGTCGTATATGCAATTTTTACAACAGTTACGTCTAATAATATAATATTTGCTATAAATATATTTACGATACTTGCATTACAAAATATTAATATTGAAAAAATGTTAAAATGCCTGTTTTTTTACAGGCTATGTGGGTTTTTATCAATAATATCATTGGCTCAATTAGGGTTTATTGATGATAGAATGAAATACTTATTTGTAAATGGGGTAAATACATATGTTATTCGAAGGAGCTTAGGCTTTTTTCACCCAAATGTATTATACATATATTTTTTTGTACTGATAATAATATTTGTATATGTATATTTTGAAAAGCTGAAATTAATACACTTTTTAGCGATGGCTGGTCTTTCGGTTGGGCTTTATTATATAAGTTATAGCAAAACTGGAACAATTTGCACAATGGCGTTTATTGTTATTGCATATATATTAAAAATAAAACCAAGCTTTAAGCGGCTTTTTTTTAATAAATACTTTAAGTTTGTCCCAATTTTTTTAGGTATAGTAAATGTTGTTTTAGCTATTTTTTATAATGATAATATCTGGTTTTTGAAAAAGATCAATTTAATTTTTACAGGTAGATTTGGACTTGCAAATAGTTATATTAATGAATATGGACTTTCGCTTTTTGGAACAGAGGTTGCACCTCAATATATAATTAACGGAAAAAGAGTGGTAATAGATTCAGGATATATCTATGCATTAATATCATATGGAGTTATTGGTTTTATAATAATGATTATGGCATTTTGTTTATGCTTGAATTATTTATATAAAAACAATCAATACCTAATATATACAATTATGTTATTTTGTATTTTATATACTGTTACAGAACAATCATTTCTTTCAGTATTATTAAATTTTCCGTTACTATATCTTGGTAAACTTATATACAAAGAAAATATACAGAAAGGGGGATGATGAATTATTATTCCGAAAATTATTCACTATTGTTGGTATGGTGACAAAGAAAATAGAAGTGAGACTGTTAGAGAATGTATTAAATCTTGGAAAGATAAAATGCCTGATTGGGAGTTCATAGAGTGGAATGAAGAAAATAGTGATTTATCAAAATCTCTATTTGCACAAAGAATGTTAAAGGAGAGAAAATATGCTTTTGTTTCAGATTATAGTCGATTAAAGGCATTATATGAAATAGGAGGAATTTACCTTGATACAGATGTAATGGTATACAAGTCATTTGAACCCCTATTAGATCATGATATGTTTGTTGGGTTTATGTTAGATAACGTTATTGGAACAGCTATTATAGGAAGTTGTATTAAAAATCCAAATATTTATAATCTATTGCAAAAATACGAAAATGGAGAAATTAATGAGCCTATAGTAAATAATTTTATCTTTACAGATTATTTTGTAGAAAGGTACAATGATTTTCTGTTAAATAATAAATTGCAAGAATTAGAAAAGAATGTATATATATATCCAAAGGAAGTATTTGAGTTTCCGTGTTTTAAAAGGAAAAAACCATATAGCAGGCATTTATATGAGGGATCATGGAAGCAAAGTAAGAAAAAGAATATATTAAAGTTATTAATTCGCAAAGTCATTGGAGATCCTATATATTTTAGGATAAATCATGATTTTATTTTGGTAAAAAGGCAAAAATATTATAGTAAATATATTAATGATAAAAAAATAAAGTAGATAATTTTACAATTTTTAAATTATAGAAAGAGAAAATTATGAAATTAATAGAATTAGAAGAGTTAAAGAAGATACAATTAGATATATTAAAGTATACTGTGGAAATATGTAATAAGTATAAGTTGACTTATTTTTTGGGAGGGGGAACTCTTCTGGGTGCAGTTAGGCATAAAGGATATATTCCGTGGGATGATGATATTGACATTATGATGCCTCGTAAAGATTATGAAAAGTTATTGGAGGTTTTTAATGAGGAGTCACCAGAGGAGTATAGTCTTTTGTCATATAGAGAGACTACAGATTATTTCTATGCGTTTGCAAAAATTGTAGATTTTAGGACATGTTTAAAAGAGCCGGAGTTAAAGCTAAATGAAAACATGGGTATATATATTGATGTGTTTCCTATTGACTATTTATCAAACAATATGAAAAAAAATAAAAAGATATTTAGGAAGTATCAAATAATGGAAAGACTACTATCGGTTAATATGCTTGATGATATTGGCTATAGCACTGAAAGCAAAATGAAACTATTTATAAAGAGGTTAGTATTTCCGATAATTAGATGGAGAAAGGTAAGTAAGTATTTATTAAGAAAGATGGATTTATTGGGTTCTAGGTATAATGGAACCCAATTTGTAGGGTGTATTTCAGGAACATATGCAGAAAAAGAAATAATGCCAAGTTCATATATATCAACTTCGACTTTGCTTAAGTTTGAAGGAAGTGAATATACAGCACCAGTTGGATATAAAGAATACTTAGTTAAGCATTATGGGGATTATATGAAATTGCCACCGAAAGAACAAAGAAAATGTACGCATGGAAATATTGCATTTTGGAGGATGTAATTTATGAAAAACTATAAAATTGGTTATACACAGGGTGTATTTGATATGTTTCATGTAGGGCATCTAAATTTATTAAATGAGGCAAAAAAGCAATGTGAAATACTTATTGTGGGAATAAATTCTGATAATCTTGTTAAAAGATATAAGAACAAAACACCAGTAATAAATGAAATGGATAGGAAAAAAATAATTGAGAATATTAAGTCTGTTAATAAAGCAATAATAGTTGAAACATTGGACAAAGTTGAACTGTTTAATGATATAAAGTTTAATGCTGTTTTTATTGGGGATGATTGGAAAGGTGATGAAAGATGGGAAAAAACAAAGAGAGATTTGAAAAAATTGGATGTTGATGTTATGTTCATTCCATATACAAAGAATATTTCATCCACTTTTTTAAAAAAAGAAGTTATAAATGTAATAGATGAATAATGAAAGAGGAAAAATAATTGAAAAACTTATTAGAAAAGATTTACATATTATTTTTCACCTATTTACTAAGAGTATTTCCAATTAAATCAAACAAAATTATGTTTTGGAATTTTTCAGGAAAAGGTTATGGGTGTAATTCTAAATATATATGTGAGTATATAATCAATAATAATTTATGCTATGAGTTGCTATGGGTTGTTGAAAAAGATGGTTTGTATTATTTCCCGGACCAAGTAAAATATGTAAAGAAGTATTCTTTGAGATATTTTTATCATTTAGCAACATCTAAGGTTTTTATTGATAATCAACATAAAATGGATACATTCAGAAAAAGAAAGAAACAATACTTTATTAAAACATGGCACGCGACTTTAGGGTTGAAAAAGATAGGATTAGATAACCCTTTGACTGATGAAATTTATAAAAGGGTGTTGGATATGAATAATAACGTTACTGATTTAATGATTAGTAATTGTGATT
>JAVBOS010000056.1:0-4498 GCA_031550255.1 Anaeroplasmataceae bacterium
CCAGTAGTTTCACTTGCTACTTCAGCATTAGGATTTAATATGGCGTATGCGATTGCAGCACTTTCAGCAATTATGTTCTTATCATTTATACCTTTTATAGCTAAAGCAAATAATTTTATTATAAAAGTAGAAGATAAAAATTATAAAATAAGAAAAGATATTTCTTTATTAGCAATTATGTCAATAGTTTTAATTATTATAAGTGCATCAACACTTGGAAATATTTCAACAAATTATCAAGGTAAGCAAAGTATTTATTTGTTACCTTATGATGATGCATTAGTTTATGTTAATAATGGTAATGACTCTAAATATTTAGTAAGAGACATTGATGCTTATGCTGTACTTGGTGATAAATTAGATGGGTATACATTTGATAAAAAATTAAATGCTTATACAAAAAACAAAGTAGAAAACAATCTTAACTCAGCAGGAGTTGCAAGTATAAACTATAATAATAATACAATAACTATTGATAGAAATTCATTTAGTGGATATGTAGAATTAGTATTTGAAGGTAATTCTAATATTAAAAGTGCAGTTTGTGAATTTGCGAACGGAACTAAGACATATGATATTATTTCTAATGAAACTACTTTAAGAGTAAGAAATGATGTTAAAATAACAATTCAAACAAATGAAAATGCAGAATATAATGGAATGATTACGGCTTATGAATTATTAGTTAATTATGAAAATTTATTAGAATATAAAGAGTTTGAAAATATTGTTTTAATTAATCAAGCTAAATATAATCTTATAAATGTTAAAAAAATAAAATAAGTATAAAAGACAAGTGAGAAACTTGTCTTTTCTTTAATATTATAGTGATAAAAATGTGTGTTTTTATTTCATATTTTATATTATAGTAGTATAATATATATGCACAATATTATAGAGGACTGATTATAATGACAAATCAAGAAATGATTTTAGAAATTCAAAGATTAAAAAAAGAAAAAAATGCTGTTATTTTAGCCCATTATTACCAAAATGATGATGTACAAGATATTGCTGATTATGTAGGAGATTCACTTGCTTTAAGTCAAATTGCAGCTAATACAAAAGCTGATATTATTGTTTTTGGTGGAGTACATTTTATGGCTGAAACGGCTAAAATATTATCGCCAAACAAAAAGGTATTAATTCCAGTTATGGAAGCTGGATGTAATATGGCTAATATGATTGATGAAGAAAGATTACTTAAATATAAAAATGAACATCCAAATACAAAAATAATTTGTTATGTAAATTCAACAGCCAAAGTTAAAGCTTTAGCCGATGTATGTGTTACATCAAGTAACGCCATAAAAATTATTGAACATTATGCAAATCAAGGGTTTGAAATGTTATATTGCCCAGATCAAAATTTGGGAAAATATGCTATGAAAAAATATGGTTATAAAATGGATGTTTGGCCAGGATTTTGCTGTATACATCACAATTTAAAACCGAATTTAGTTGATGAAAAGAAAAAGGAATATCCTAATGCTTTATTTATAGCTCATCCAGAATGCCAATTAGATGTATTGGAAAAAGCTGATTTTATTGGATCTACAAAACAATTAATTGAATTTGTAGTTAAAAGTGATTGTAGTGAATTTATTATTGGGACGGAAATGGGCGTAATCCATGAAATGAAAAAACGTTGTCCAAATAAAAAATTCTATATACTGTCTGATAGATTAAAATGTTATGATATGAAGCTTGCAACATTAAGTGATGTTTATAATGTTTTAAAAAATGAAGTAAATGAAATACATATTGATAAAGAAATAATTACAAAAGCAAAAGTATGTTTAGATAATATGCTAAAACTTAGCGAATAGGGTGTTAATGTGAAAGAAATAAGACAATTTGATGTTGTAGTTTTAGGTGGCGGTTTAGCTGGTATTTATACAGCCTTAAATATTGATCCAAAACTGAATGTTGGTATGTTTATAAAAGATAAAATAGAAAAAGGCTCAAGTGTTTTAGCTCAAGGTGGAATTGCTGCTGAAATGGAATATAATAAAGAACTATTTGCTCAACACGTTGAAGATACATTAAAAGCCGGAAGCTATTTTAATAAAATTGAGGCAGTTGATGTTCTTGTAGAAGAGGCAGCTGATAATATTAATCGTCTTATTAAATTAGGCGTTCGTTTTGATTTAGATGAAAATGGAAAACTATTAATGGGTATGGAAGGTGGACATAAGAGCCGCCGAATATTACACTCTGGTGGAGATGCCACTGGAAGTTGTGTTATGTCTGATTTAAGAAATGCTTTATTTAAAAGAGAAAACATTAAAATATTTGAAGAAGAAATGGCAATTGAAATTCTTCATAATGACAATAAAGCCTTAGGTGTAATTGTTATAAATCATGATAATGAAGAAATATATGTCTTAGCTAATAAAATAGTAATGGCAACGGGTGGTATTGGTGGTATTTATAAAAATTCAACTAATGATAAAATATCTGTAGGTGATGGTATTGCCTTAGCAAAAAGAGCTAATGTGAAAATATCAAATATGGAATTTGTACAGTTTCATCCTACTGCTTTATATGATGAAGAAACCGTGGGTCAAAAATTTTTAATTAGTGAAGCAGTTAGAGGCGAAGGAGCTATACTTAAAAATATTGAAGGAAATAGATTTATGGAAAAATATTCACCTCAATTAGAACTTGCTCCACGAGATGTTGTAAGTCAAAGTATATACCGTGAGATGTTTGACACATGGAGTGATCATGTTTATTTAGATATTACCCATAAAAGTAAAGATTTCTTAGAAAAAAGATTTCCAACTATATATAAAAAATGTCTAGAAGCTGGCTTTGATATGTCAAAAGATTTAATACCTGTTGCACCGGTTGAACATTTTATGTGTGGTGGAGTTACAACTGATCTTTTTGGAAAAACATCGATGGAAAATTTATATGCCGTTGGAGAATGTGCTGATAGTGGTGTGCATGGAGCAAATAGACTTGCCTCTAATTCATTATTAGAATGTATCGTCTTTGGATATCGTGTAGCGTTGGATATTAATAAATATAAGGATGATTTTGGTAAGATAGATGTTATTTTACCGGATATTATGCGTGTGAATAAACCATTTAATTTTAAGTCTATACGAGTTGAAATAAGAGAAGTAATGGATAAATATGCTTCAATTGTAAGAACAACTGAAGGTTTAGAAATTGCAAAAAAAATATTACAAAGACATTATGATAACTTAGTTAAAATAAATGTTTTATCAAGATATTATTATGAAACAATGAATATGGTTACAGTAGCAGTATTAATAGTTGATGCCGCAATTAATAGAAAGGATTCTTTAGGTAGTCATTACCGAGTTAAATAGGTGATAAAATGAATAAAATAATTGATGATATAATAAAAAATGCTTTACTTGAGGATATGCCTACAGGTGATATTACAACTGATAATTTAATTCCCGATAAACACCAAAGTAATGCTAAATTTATTGCTAAGGAAGCAGGAATTATTTCAGGAATTAATGTTTGTAAAAGAGTATTTGAATTAATTGGTGGAAACTTTGATATGAAAATTTTGATTCAAGATGGACAAAGTTGCCAAAAAGGTGATTTGATTGCTACAATATCTGGTGATACAAAGACAATTCTAAAAGGTGAAAGAATAGCTTTAAACCTACTTCAAAGAATGTCAGCAATAGCAACAAATACAAACAAATATGCATCACAACTAGTTGGTAATTGTAAAATTCTAGAGACTAGAAAAACTACACCTAATTTAAGAATATTGGAAAAAAAGGCAGTTCTAGATGGAAAAGGAACGAATCACAGATATTGTTTAAGTGATCAAGTAATGATAAAAGATAACCACATTGATGCAGTTGGGTCAATTACAAAAGCTGTAGATCTAGTTTATGGCAAGGTAAATTGTAAAATTGAAGTTGAAGTAGAAACATTTGAACAATTTTTAGAAGCTATTAATACACCATGTGATATTATAATGCTTGATAATATGTCTAATGAATTAATGAGTAAATGTGTTAAAGAAAATAATGGTAGAAAATTACTTGAAGCATCAGGAAATATGACTTTAGAAAGAATTAAAGAAGTATCAGCTTTAGGAGTAGATTATATATCTGTTGGAGCATTAACTCATTCAGTAAATGCAATGGATATATCTTTAAAATTTCATTAATATGTTAGAAACAAAAAGATTAATTATAAGAGAAGCAACTATAAATGATTTAAATGATATTTATGAAATGTTAAATGACGATTATGTTTTGAAATATAATTGTATGAAGAAAATATCAAAAGAAGATTTAAAAGATAATTTAATTGAAAACAAAATGACTAAATATTATATTGAATTAAAAGAAAAAAATAAAGTTATTGGTCATATTGATATTTCTGATGATTATTTAAGATATAAAATAAATTCTAAAACATTATCTTATTATTTAAATTCAAAATACATAAAAAAAGGCTACATGTCTGAGGCGATAAATAAAATCCTAGATTA
>JAVBOS010000114.1:0-4173 GCA_031550255.1 Anaeroplasmataceae bacterium
ATAGAAAAACATAGTTAGTTTTTTTGATAATAATTAAAAAAATCAGAGAAATCTGATCTTTTTGTGTTATTCAAAAATACTTCATAAAATATTTTGTAATTCTTATAAAATTATATTGACTTATATTAGCAAGTTTTTTTATTTATCAAATGTTATTATTGTAATATTCTTAAAAATAACAAAAATATAAATTAAATCAAACCATTATTTTACATAATTAATATCAAAAGGATTGATAAAAAATGAATTTAAACAATAAAATAAAAATTATAGATTAATGAATAATTTAACTTTGGAAGCTTTAGAAAATATTCTTTATATCTATTGATAAAAAATAATTTTAAAAATTAATGTATATAACACAGGATTATTGGACAAATTTATTATTTAAATAAAAACAAAAGATTATTATCTATATTCACTTCTATCTATTTCATATATCAATATTGGAGGTGATTTTTTTGTCAAATTGCTTTAATCAAAACCATTGTTGTAATAATAACTGTGGTTGTAATAGACCTCAAAAAGGTCCTAAAGGAGATCAAGGGGATATTGGACCTAGAGGTCCTAAAGGTGAACCTGGTGTTAGAGGCCCAAGAGGTTTCGATGGTGATCAAGGACCTGTTGGATTAACTGGACCTATGGGACCTACTGGACCTATGGGACCTACTGGACTTACTG
This sequence comes from Anaeroplasmataceae bacterium, assembly GCA_031550255.1. Taxonomy (GTDB): domain Bacteria; phylum Bacillota_I; class Bacilli_A; order Acholeplasmatales; family Anaeroplasmataceae; genus JAVBOS01. Next base: position 682 of record JAVBOS010000114.1, read on the forward strand.
GACCTATGGGACCTAAAGGTGAAGATGGTAGAACTTATACTGGATTGGATGCATTTGGAGGCATGTATAATGATAGAACTCAAATATATACTTCATTTGTAGTCAACGAATTTTTTCAATTAAGTTTAAATTCTCAGTATGTCTCTCATAACGTTGGTTATGAAACTAATACGTTAGTAATTGAAAAAGACGGTATATATGAAATAGATTTTAGTTTCTTACTATCAGCAAATAGTACCGTAAATATAAGTTTTGGATTAAGAAGAAATCTTATACCAATAAGTGAAACAGTTAGTTCTCAAACTTTAACCAGAGTAACTGGTCAAGGATTGACTATAGATGAATTAATAGATGGTCATATTTTATTGAGTTTAAAACAGGGAGATAAATTAGATTTTGTTTTAAGAATAATCGGAACTCTTCCTAACTTACTTGAATTAGCTATACCTAGTAACACAAATGCTAACATAATAATTAAAAAATTAAATTAATTAACAAAAACTCGTGTATAATATTTATATACGAGTTTTATTTTATAAAACCTAAGGAGACATTATGAAAAAAAATATTATTGCTTATCGCTCATTGACTGGGCATTCAAAAAAAATTGCGAATTATATTTCTAAAGAATTAAATATAGATGTAATACAAATTGATAAATATGATAACTCTATAATTGAAGCTAATAATCTTTTTATAATAGGTGGAATATATGCATCAAGTTACCATGATGATATTTATAAGTTTGTTGAAAAATTAGACTTTTCTAAAATTGACTCAGTTACTTTAATGACTTCTTCAGCAACAGGTAAAGATAGTCCTTTAAAAATAAAAGAGCTATTAATAGAAAGGAAAGCAAATTTAAATCCTATTGAATTTACTTGTAAAGGAAGATTCTTATTAGTAAGTGTAAATCATCCTAATCAAAAAGATTATGAATCAGCTTTAGAATTTGTTAAAAAGATTATTTAATTAAATGTTTTCATTATTAAATATGTTATAATACTTTTATATATAAAAGGAGATTATTATATGGCAAAAAAGAAGAAAAAACAAAGTAAGTTAATGGTGTTAGTTGTTTTATGTTTATTTGCAGTTGCTGCTATTTCATTTACATTACCACAATATAGTTTTGGAGCAAAAATAAAAGCTTTTAGTGATTTAGCAAAAATAACAGGATTTGATATAGCATTTCCAAAAGACGGAATGCAATTTCAATATTTCTTAATATTCTTATTACCGGTTTTAGGAGCAGTTTTAAGTTTATTAAAATTTGCAGGTATTATTAACTTAGATAAAAAAATATTCAACTTTGTAAATATTATATTATCAGCTGTTTCTATTGTTTTATTAGTTGTATTATTTAATAAATATATTAAACCAATTGAAACTATAGTTACTCAATACAAATTACTATTAGGATTCTTTGCAGGAATTGTCGCAAATGCCTTAGTTGTATGTGCATCAGTTTTTAGTTTAGCAAAAGAATAAAATTAAGACGAACTTAAAAGTTCGTTTTTTTTTATAAATAGTGATACAATATGCTTGTATCAAATGGAGAATTTATATGATTTCAATATTAGTTTTAATAATTATTAATTATTTTTTTTAAAACTAAATTAAACAAAAAAACTAGCAAATTTGCTAGTTTTTTTATTCCCATTCAATTGTAGCTGGTGGTTTACTTGTTATATCGTATGATACTCTATTAACACCTTTAACATCATTTGTAATTTTAGTAGATATTCTTTCTAAAACATCCCAAGGAATATGTGAAAATTTAGCAGTCATACCATCTACAGATTTAACAGCTCTAATAACTATTAAATCATCATAGCTTCTCATATCTCCACTTACACCAACAGATCTTACACCTGGTAGTAAAGTAAAATATTGCCATATTTCTTTATCAAGTCCAGCTTTAGCTATTTCATCTCTTAAGATATAATCAGATTCTCTTACTTTTCTTAATTTATCTTCTGTAACTTCCCCCAAAACTCTAACACCTAATCCAGGTCCTGGAAATGGTTGTCGTTGTGTAATTTCTTTAGGTAATCCAAGTTTATCTCCTAATTCTCTAACTTCATCTTTAAAAAGTTGACGAATTGGTTCAATAAGTTTAAATTTTAAATCTTTAGGTAAGCCACCAACATTATGATGAGACTTAATTACATGAGCAGTTTTTGTTCCAGATTCAATAACATCAGCATAGATAGTTCCTTGAGCTAAATATGATATACCTTCTAGTTTATTAGACTCTTCATTAAATACTTCAATAAATTCTTTACCAATAATTTTACGCTTCTTTTCTGGGTCTGTAACTCCTTGCAGCTGTCTTAAAAATCTATCTTTTGCGTCAACTACAATTAAATTCATTTTAAATTGATTTTGAAATGTTTCGACAACACTTTCTGATTCATATTGTCTTAATAATCCATGATCAACAAAAACACATACTAATTGTGAACCAATTGCTTTATGAATTAATGCTGCCACTACCGATGAATCTACTCCACCAGATAATGCACACAATACTTTTTCTTTTCCAACTGCTTGTCTTATATTAACAATTTGTTGATCTATAAAATTTTCCATTTTCCAATTAGGACTTAAGTTACAAATATTAAATAAAAAATTACTTAACAATTTATCGCCAAAATCAGTATCTTTTACCTCTGGATGAAACTGAATACCATATATATTCTTTTTGTTATTACTTATAGAAGCAACCAAATTGTTTTCACTTAGTGCATCAATACTATAATCACTTGGAACTTTATTACAAACATCCAAATGAGACATAAAAACAGAAATTTTTGTAGGAATATCTTTAAAAAGTAGATTAGTGTTTTTAACATGCACATCTGTTTTACCACTTTCTAATATTGACCCTTTTTCTACAATTCCGCCTTCAACTTTAGCAATTAATTGCATTCCATAACAAATACCTAAAATAGGTTTCTTTCCATCAAAAAAACGTGGATCAATTGTTAAACTATCTTCATCATAAACAGAATCCGGTCCACCAGATAAGATAATTCCTTTTACTGACTCATCGTTTATTAAAGTATTGTAATCTGTTTCATTACTAAGCATTTCACAGTATACACCTAAATCCCTTATTCTTCTTGTAAGTAATTGGTTATATTGTGATCCATAATCTAAAACAACTACTTTGTCAAAAATTTCCTTCATATAGCACCTACAATCTATCTTCTTTTAATGTTTGATTATTCTATTGTAAAGAAGATTAATTACAATAAAATAAAAAACTTTCCTTATAATGAAAAAGAAAGTTTTACGTTAACATTAAAATTTCAATGGAATACATTGAAAAAATAACATTATCGTAGCATAGGCATTTAAGGTGCCCACGTAGAAACTTTCCCACCATATCTGGGTAATTATACGAATAATGTCTTTATACTAGACATTTTTATTATACCTATCAAATACTTTAAATGCAATAAAAAAAATATGAAAACGAATTCT
>JAVBOS010000074.1:0-3541 GCA_031550255.1 Anaeroplasmataceae bacterium
ACTATTATGACGTTTGTGTTTTTATTGTTTCCTTTTATATTTGATTTTATATATATATTTCAAGAACGAATTATCTGGTATCTACTTTGGTGGTACTTTTATGCAGTTGAAATTAATATTGTATGTTTTTGCGCATATTTCATACTAGATAGTATTGTGTTTTTCGTACATAAATGGTGGATACTAAATCTTATTCTTGTTTTCTTATCAACAGCATGTATGATATTATTTCAGTGGATGTACTTTAATCTTTATTAATTATGACAACTTAAGCAAGTATGATTATAAGGATACACATCATATGTATTAATAACTAATATGGTGAAAAGTATGATTTAAAATAGTATTATTTTATTATTGATAAAAAAAGCCAACAAATATGCAAAAAACAATTATAATGGAAAAAAGTAAGATAAATCAATGTATAAAACAATTATAATGGAAAAAAGTAAGATAAATCAATGTATAAAACTGAATATCCATTCGTGTTAAGTGAATTACAAAAATATGAAACATAAGGAGTTTGAATAATTATGATAATTTGTTTAAAATTAATTCCTTTATATATATGAATGGAATTAGTATTAATTTTTAAAAAAACGTACATCCTACTGATATAAAATAAAGGATGATAATAATATATGAATAAAAAGTTACTTATTAAAAGGTCTAAACTGGATTTATTACAAGAGTATATTTGGACAAATACGATGATAATGCAATATTTCGGAGTAGGGGAGAGCAAAGCATCAGAAATACGCAAGAAGGCAATTACTGAATTTAATGGTACATTTTTAATAGATCTAAAAAAAGTTAAACGAGATTCAGTTTTATTAACTACCGGAACATCATTTGAGAAAGAATTGTCAACATTAGAAAGGATTGCAAAATTGAAACATGAGCAATAAAACACTACTTTTTCTATCATTTTTCTATCACAAGAAAAAAAATGGCGCAATATCAAGGTAAAATTGATGGGTGTTAATGCCCCATCTCTCCTACCAAATCTAAAACACTAAAGAGGTTAAAACCTCTTTTTTTATTGTATTTAGTAGATTTTGAAATGCTTATTATATTATCGAATTGTCGCTTGGAGTCGTTCTAGAACGATATTAGATATTGACAAATATAATTATTGGAATATAATAAATATATAAATATTAATGCAATAATTTGCATATAATAAAAAAGCAAGGAGTTACGATACTCCTAGCACACAGTTAAGAGCATCTAAACATCTTGGTAGGAAGATAGATGCTCTTTTTTTATTGTTTCTTAATTAAGGCAGTTATTAAACGAATAATAGCTGTTATCAAATTAATTATGCAATAAATCAAGTAAAGCATAATCCTTTTATAATACAAGGATTAACCGATAGATTTTCATCTTCATAGGCATCACCTCGTATAATACTTATGATATATCTCTAACTCCTTGCCAAAGTGTTTCCACCTTGCAATCTAATTATATCAAATGTGGTATAAAAGGCAATTATAAAATTTAAATTAATCACCTCAATTTATTAATAAAATACATTTATTCTTGGTAGAATATTAGAATATATATTTTCTAAAGAAATGTGAGTGTATAGCATGATTTCCTGGCTACCAAATCTAAAACATTAAAGAGGTTGAAACCTCTTTTTTTATTTGCCAAAAAAAACTAAAATAATTGTTATTTTTTATCAAATAATATTATTGAGGAATGATAAAAAATGAAAAAAATAATTATTATGACAGTTATATTAAGTTTTATAAGTTTTCTTTTAACTTCATGTTTTGAAGAAAAAATCATTGATATAGAAATAATAGAAGATTTAGGTATTAAATATAATATTGGTGAAGATATAGACAATTTAAAACTAAGCGGTGGAAAAGTAAAAGTTTCATATGAGAGTGGTAGAACATATGAAGCAGCAATTGAAGCCAATTGGATTGAAGTTAAAGATTTTATTAACGAAACAGCAATAGTAAAAGTATATGGGAAAGAAATTCGAATCCCTATTAAAGGAATAAATGTAATTAAAGATAATAACGATCTAATAGAAAGTAAAAATAAATCAGGATTATACTTTATTAAAGAAGGAAATTATGAAATTGATACATTAAGATTTGATAATGAAGTATCTTTAATTGGAATAGGAAATGTAACTATTACTTTAAATGGTGTTGAATCAGGTCAGGCAGCTGCTTTATTTCAAGGTAATACAACTTTAGTAAATATTGATTTTGTATCAACATATAGCGATTCATTAATAAATGCGGTAAAAGTTGCTAAAGTAAGCGAGCCTAATTTAGAAAAAATTTCTGCTTTATATATGTATGATGTTTCTATTAAAGGTGGAAAAGGATTAAATGTAATGTCAGTAGATAAAGCTGAAATTGATAAATTAAAAGTAGATGTAGAATCAAGCATAAAAAATGTTGCGTTTTCAGTATCTGCTGGTTCAACAATCTTATTAAAAAATTCTAATATTAATCATGGAAGTTGGGGAAGTATCGCAATTTTTGGTGTAAGTAATGATGCAACAGAAGAGTATTATAAAAGGAAAAATACTTTAAATATTATTAATACAAATTTGACATCAGCTGTTTATATTGAATATGTATCAGTTACAAAATCAGAAATATTTGGATTAGAGGCATGGAAATTAACTGAACAAAATGATTTTAAAGTATATACTTTCCAAGAGTAAATGGTGTATAATTAAAATATATGAGGTATAAATTATGCAAAGTGGACAAAATCAATTTTTCAATTTTATTTTAGAACGTACAAAATCAGGTAGGGAACAAGAAATTATTTCGGCATTACAAGAGAGTTTTGCTTTACAAAATTCAAATAATTTTACTAAAGAAAAAATGGAAGAAGTAAGTAATAAAATTCTTGATTGTTTAAAACCAGAACATGTTGAAGAAGTAAGTAATATTATGAAGCAATTTGGATCACAACACATTTCAAAATAAATAATAAAATTTTGGAGAAAAGAAAATGGAACAACTAAATAACATAAAAATTAGAAAAATGAAACCTTTAAATGATTTAAAGGATTTTTCTATTAAAGCAGCAACTGAAGGAATTGTAATGTTAAAAAATGATAATCAAGTATTACCATTAATTGACAAGACAATTTCTATTTTTGGTCGTATGCAATTCGACTATTATAAAAGTGGTACCGGATCAGGTGGATTAGTAAATGTTAATCATGTAACAAATATTTTAGAAGGAATAAGACAAAATCCTAAGTTGAAAATTAATGAAGAACTTCTAGAGATTTATACAAAATGGGTAAAAGACAATCCATTTGATATGGGAAGTGGTCTTTGGGCAAGTGAACCTTGGAGTCAAGTTGAAATGCCTATTAATGAAGCTGATGTGAAGAATGCGGCATTAAAAACAGATGTTGCTGTGATTATTTTAGGAAGAACAGCAGGAGAAGATAAAGATAATAGTGCACAAGAAGGAAGCTATTATTTAAGAAAAGATGAAAAAGATTTAATCGAAAAAGTGACAAAATATTTTAATAAAGTTGTTTTAGTTT
>JAVBOS010000121.1:0-12298 GCA_031550255.1 Anaeroplasmataceae bacterium
TGAAATTACCCCCAAATGTTGGACATTATAGATCGAAAGGTGTATAAGTAAAACATAGGAGGGTATTTTTTTTATGAAATTAAATAAAAGTGAAAAATTAAAACTAGTAAAAGAACATCTAGAAGGAATAACACTAAGAGAAATATCAGAAAAATATAATTATGATATATCGCATATAAAATATAATGTTCAACTATACTTGAAATATGGAGAAAAAGTATTTGATGAATCAAATGAAATCAAGACGTACTCTCGTGAACAAAAACTAGAAATAGTCAAAAGATATCTAAATGGGAATGAATCCTATCGTCAAATAGGAATTGAACTTGGATTAAGTGATTCATCAACAATCAGAGACTGGGTAAGATTATATAAAGAAAAAGGCGAAGATGGATTACAAACATCACATAGTAGAAAAGCATATTTACTACAAGAAGATCGTTTAAACCAAATAGCCAATCAAGAACTACTAGATAAATTAAAATACTTAGAATCCGAGAATGAATACTTAAAAAAATCGTATTCCCTAATTCTAGAGAGAAACAAACAACCAAAGAAAAAGTAATGGTAATTGGTGAGTTAAGGGAAAAATATTCTCTCGAAACATTACTAACAATAGCAAGAATACCAAAATCAACGTATTTCTATCAATTAAATATAAAAGCTAATAAAGATGAAGATTTGATACAAGAAATCAAAGAAATATTCAATTTAAACCATCAAAAGTATGGATATATAAGAATTACAATTGAATTAAGAAATCGTGGATACAAAATAAATAAGAAAAAAGTATATCGTCTAATGAAAGAAAACAACTTAACAGCAACTCCGAAAAAAATAAAATATCGTTCATACATTGGAGAGGTTGGAAAAATAGCTAAAAATATACTATCTAGAGATTTTGATACAACAGCGCCATATCAAAAGTTAGGAACAGATATAACACAGTTTATAGCGAAATATGGGAAGTTATATTTATCACCAATAATAGATTTTCATACAAGAGAAATATTAGCTTATGATTTATCAGAACATCCAAATTTTGATCAAATAAAAAGAATGTTGAATAGTTTAATTAAAGAACATGGAAAGTATTTAAAAAGTAGTATATTACATTCAGATCAAGGCTGGCAATATCAAATGAAATATTATCAGAAATTTTTAACAAAACATAAAATAGCTCAAAGCATGTCAAGAAAAGAGAATTGTTTAGATAATTCACCAACTGAAAACTTCTTTGGAAGAATGAAAACAGAATTCTATTACGATAAAGAATCTACTTTTAATTCACTCGAAGAAATTAAGACGGCTATTCACAATTATATTTATTATTATAATCATACAAGAATAGTAATTAAAACTAAATCTAGTCCAGTTAGTTATAGACAAAGACTATTAACAACTGATATAATAAATGCGGGTACTAAACCCACTGTCCAATAAAATAGGGTAACAACATAATAATTTAGAGACTGAAAAGTCTCTTTTTTATTTTTTAACATTTAATTTAAAGGAATAAAACAAGCTATAGATGACCTAATTTTGAATAATATATTGCAAAGTGTGTAATAATATGATATAAATAAATAGAAAATTAAATAAATAGATGTGGGGAGTAGCAAAGGAATAAATTCCTTGAATAAGTCGTCATCACGGTACTTAGGTATCCGGTTTATTCGTCAATTTGATTTGCAAGACCAAAATCAGTTTTTTGATTTGGTCTTTTTTTTATTTTTAGGAGGAAAAAAATATGTTTAATAAGACAGCAAAAGATGTTTTAGTTGAATTAGGGACTAGTAAAGAACAAGGACTTAGTTCAGTTGAAGCAAAACAAAGATTAGAGAAATATGGTCCAAATGCCTTAGCAGCTGCTAAAAAACAAAGTCTAATTGTAAGATTTTTATTACAATTTACAGATATTTTAGTAATTATTTTATTAATTGCCGCAGCAGTGAGTGTTATCGTTGAACCAACAGAATGGATCGATAGTGCAATTATTTTATTAGTTGTATTAATTAATGCCATTTTAGGAGTATTCCAAGAAAGTAAAGCTGAAAAATCATTAGAAGCACTTAAGAAACTTTCTAGTCCGACATGTAAAGTAATAAGAGATGGAATCAATATAGTGATTGATTCTAAAGATATTACTGTTGGAGATATTATTTTAGTTGAAGCCGGAGATTATGTTCCATCTGATGCAAGAATTATTGAATCATTTAACTTAAAAGTTGATGAATCAGCATTAACTGGAGAATCAGTACCTGTTGATAAAATAAGTGATGTTATAGGTGAAAAAAGTGCACTTGGTGACATGAAAAACATGTTATTCTCATCAACATTTGTTACATATGGACGTGCAGTTGCCGTTGTTACTAATACAGGAATGAATACTGAAATTGGTAAAATAGCACAAATGTTAAATGCTGAAGAAACTAAGATGACTCCGTTACAACACAAATTAGAACAAATTGGTAAAGTAATGGGTATATTATCTATTGGAATTTGTATTGTAGTATTTGTTTTACAATGGTTAGTTACAAAAGATGTTTTAGATTCTTTTAAAACAGCTGTAGCATTAGCCGTGGCTGCTATTCCAGAAGGATTAGCTACTGTAGTAACAATCATTTTATCACTTGGTGTTAATAAAATGGTTAAACACAATGCTATTGTTAAAAAATTACCAGCTGTAGAAACTTTAGGATGTACAAGTGTTGTATGTAGTGATAAAACAGGAACTTTAACACAAAACAAAATGACTGTAGTATCATTTTATGATGGTGTTACACATGAAATTAATGATGAAAAAAAGAAAAGTTTATTATTAAGCTATGCGGCCTTATGTTCAGATGCTAAGATAAATGTTATTGATGGTAAAGATGTTGCTGTTGGAGATCCAACTGAGACAGCATTAATTGTTGCTCAAAATAAATTGGGTTCATTGGATACATCAAAAATCAAAAGAGTTAATGAAATTCCATTTGATAGTGATCGTAAATTAATGAGTGTTGTTGTTGAAATTGATGGTAAATATCTTTCTATAACAAAGGGTGCACCTGATAGAATATTTAAAATTTGTAATAATATTAAAGAATCAGATGTTGAAAAGAATACACATATGGCTTCACAAGCACTTCGTGTTTTAGGTGTTGCGATAAAAGAAGTGACAAAAGATATTAAAACTGAAGAAATTGAAAAAGATTTAACATTTGTCGGATTAGTTGGAATGATTGACCCAGAACGTCCAGAAGTTAAAGATTCAATTAGAATTGCAACAAAAGCTGGTATTAGAACAATAATGATTACTGGAGACCATGTAATTACAGCTGAAGCTATAGCAAGAAAACTAGGAATCTTTAGAGAAAATGATTTAAGTATTACTAGTGAAGAATTACAAAAATTATCTGATGAAGAATTAGATGCAAAATTAGAAAGAATAAGCGTTTATGCGCGTGTTGCTCCAAGTGATAAAGTAAGAATTGTAAAAGCTTGGCAAAACAAAGGTATGGTTGTTTCAATGACTGGTGATGGAGTAAATGACTCTCCAGCATTAAAGGCAGCTGATATTGGATGTGCTATGGGTATTACAGGAACAGACGTTTCTAAAGAATCTGCAGCAATGATTTTAACAGATGATAACTTCTCAACAATTATTAGCGCAGTTGAAGAAGGAAGAAATGTTTATTCAAATATTAAAAAATGTGTAAAATACTTATTATCAAGTAATATTGGTGAAGTTCTAACGATATTTGTTGTTTCATTAATTGCATTAATACTTGGAAAAGATATCGGAGTTCCTTTATTACCTATTCATTTATTATGGGTTAACTTAATTACAGACTCTTTACCAGCGTTTGCTTTAGGTATGGAAGAAGCTGGAAATGAATTAATGAATGAAAAACCAAGAAGTAAAAATGAATCATTCTTTGCTAATAAATTAGGGTTACATATTTGTATTGAAGGATTATACGTAGGATTAATAACTATATTGGCATTCTTTATTGGTCATGCTTTTGACGATAAAACAGGAGCAAGTGATTTTATAACAGGCCATACAATGGCATTTATGACATTATCAGTTACACAACTTTTCCATGCATTTAATATGAAAAGTGAAAAATCAGTATTAAATAAAAAATTATTTAATAATAAATGGTTAATATATGCATTCTTAGTTGGATTAATTTTACAAGTTGGAGTTTTATATATTCCAGGACTTAATGATGTATTTAAAGTTTCACCTTTAAATGCTAAACATTTCTTAATTGCCTTAGGATTATCAATTTCAATTGTTCCATTTATGGAAGTTAAAAAAATTATTGTAAGTGGAATAAAAGCAAGTAAAGAAAACATATAATTATAAAGGAGAAATTATTCTCCTTTTTTTTATATTGGACTTTTTGACATTATTTTTATATAATTATTACATGATAATAACATAGAAAAGGTGAGTTTGTTATGAAAATTAAAAATGCTTTATATATATTTTTAATACCATTAACTATAATACCATTAATATTAATGAGTGTTATTGCGTTAAAAGTTGGAAAACAAAACGTAACAGAACAATCGACAGAAGCATTGGTAGGATTTGCTGAAACTAGTGGTATCAGCGTTAGTAACTTCATGGAAGGACAAAAAAGAGAAATTAAAATAGTTTCTCAAATTCAAAGAATTGCCAATAATTTAAATGCCTATAAAAATAATGTGGCAACTGATGAGACTCAAAGCTTATGTATAGAAGCATTAGCAGACTGGGTTGCTAGTAATGATAATTATTTGGCATCTTTTTTACTTGATGAAAATGGTAAAGTTATTGCTTGTCACGATGGAGATCATATAGGTTATGATTTTTCTGATCACTCTGTTTTTCTAAATTCAAAGAACAGCGATGAAGTCAAGGTTGGAACAATAGAAAAATCCTTTTTAACTAAAGATAAAGATGTAATTTATTTAAGTTGCCCCGTTTATACGGACAATTATCGTGGTATATTGGGACTAGAGACAACTCTTGATTTTTATAATAGTCTAGTTAAGGGTATTTATTTAGGTGAAACAGGATCTTCACTAATTGTTGATGAAACAGGAAGAATTATTTGTCATACTCAAGAAGGCTTCATTGAGTCAGAATTTAAAATAGATATTAGACTTGATAGTATTTTAACTGATTATAAATCAGGATTAGTAAATAAACAGGGAACAAAAAATTATAGTTTGAATAATGAAAAGAAAATTTTAGGTTATTATGTTATAGATGAGATGAATTGGGTTTTTATTTCTACACAAAAATATAGCGAGATAAATCAACCAATAAAAACACTTGAAAACACAATGATTTATATAGGATCTGTGACATTGTTTTTTACAATCATAATTTGCTTCTTTTTTATAAAATTATTTATGAAGCCAATAAATACTTTGGAAGATGTTTTTACAAAAGCATCGATTGAAGGAAAATATATAAAATGTGAAATAAAAGGTAAAAGTGAGTTCGCTCACTTATCTACTGGTTATAATAAGATGATGGATACTTTAAAATCAAAGGATTCCGAGTTATTACAAAATTATCAATTACTAGAAACAGAACAACAAAAAACAAAATTTTTAGCATATCATGATTCTGTTACAAATTTATTAAATCGACGTGGTTTTGAACAAAAAATGATGGAAATTCTAAATAATAATCTAAGCGGAGCAGTTTTACACGTTACATTAGGTGCGATAAGTAACTTAGATGGATTATTAGGATTTCAAGTTAGTGATTCATTATTTAAGAATGTATCAAATAGATTACAAAAAACAATTGATAAAGATGATGTTATTGCCAGAGGAAACGGTACTGGGTTTTATATTGTAAGAATAAGTCCAAATGAAAAAATAGAACAATTTTTAAATGAGTTACAAAAATTATTTGATGAGCCAATTGTTGTTGATGGTATTATTTTTAATGTTAAATTATTTATTGGTATATCTTTATTTAATGAAAAAGATAATAAATTTGAAGATATAATGAGATCAGCAAGTATTGCGATGTATGAAGCTAGAGAAACAAATCAGACATCATTTAGATATTACAATGAAAGTATGCAACATAGAATAAAAAGTAACTATGACTTATTAAATGTTTTAGATGAAGTTATTATGAATAATGAATTATCTTTAGTTTATCAACCAGAGGTAAATAATGATAATGAAGAAGTAATTGCATTTGAAGCGTTAATGAGATTAAAAAGTAAAAAATTAGGATTTATTAGTCCAGCTGTTTTTATTCCTATGGCCGAAGAAACTGGTAAAATTATTGAAATTGGTAAATGGGCAATGAAAAACATTTTAAAATTTGCGAAAGATAATTTTGTTAACAATGAAAACTTCCAATATGTGGCAATAAATATTTCGACTGTACAATTAGCTCAAACAGATTTCGTGGATACTGTTTTAGAAATTATTAATGATGTTAAAATTGATTATGAGTTTGTATTATTAGAAATTACTGAAAGTATGTTAATGTCTGAGAGTAAGGCAAATATTGAAAAGTTGGTCTACCTAAGATCATTAGGAATAAAAGTTGCTTTAGATGATTTTGGGACAGGATATTCTTCAATGCAATACTTAACAGAACTTCCATTAGATATTTTGAAAATTGATAAATACTTTATTGATGAAATTGATATAAATGAAAAAAAACAAGGTGTTGTTGAAACTATTATAAAGATGGCACATCACTTAAACTTAAAAGTTGTAGCTGAAGGTGTTGAGACTAAGCAACAGCGTGAAATATTAAAGAAAATGAATTGTGATATTATACAAGGCTATTATTATTACAAACCACTTTCTGAAAAAGAGTTGGATGAAAAAAAATTATTATAGATTTAAAATAAAAAAAATTATGTTATAATAATTATGTAAAAGATTTAATATAGAGAGGAGTGCATTTATGAACGATTATGTAATTATTACAGATGGCTCTTGTGATTTAAAGAACGAAGATATTATTAAAAGTAATTTAACTGTTGTTCCATTTTATGTATCATTTGAAGAAAGTGTTTACTTAAGAGAAAAAGTGGATGTACAAATTAGAGATTTTTATCAACAACTTGTTGATAATGATGATGTTTATCCAAAAACATCAATGCCTGCAACAGATGATTATTTAAAATTATTCAATGAATACGCTAAAAAAGATATACCTGTTATTTGCTTATGCATAACAAAAAAGATGAGTGGGTCATATAATTCTGCTACAACAGCAAGAGATTTGTGTTTGGAGGATTATCCAAATGCAAAAATAACAGTTGTCGATACAATGACAATTACTGTTTTACAAGGTTTATTGGTAAAAGAGGTTTGTCGTATGAAAACTAACGGTCTATCATATGAAGAAACTTTAAATAAAATAGAAAAAATAAAAAATACAGGTAGAATTTTCTTTACAGTTAAAGGATTAGCTTACTTACAACACGGTGGTAGAATCGGAAAAGTAACAGCAGTTATCGGAAATGTTTTAAGAATAAATCCTATTATAATTTTCCAAAATGGTGAAATTGGTTCAGGTGGAGTTTCATTAACAAGAACAAGAGCGTTATTGAAAATTAAAGAAATGGTTACTGAATATTTTGCTAAAATTGGTGAAAAGATTAGTGATTATATATTCTCTTTTGGGCATGGATATGATATAGCCGAAGGAGAAGAATTCTATCATAAATTAATTAACCAAATAGGTATAAATGAAGAGGATATGGCATTTGAGCAAATAGGTGCAACTATTGCAGTTCACACAGGCCCACATGCGATTGGCTTAGGTTTTATAAAAAAATATGACAAAGTAGAAGAAGCTTAGGCTTCTTTTTTTGATAAAAGATTGTATAATAATTTATAAAAAGAGGTTTTATGATGATTTATACTACTGGATTTAAAGTTTATGGTCTAGGTCATATAATTTCACTATTATTATGTGTGACGTTAATTTCCTTAACATATATTTATAAGGATTTTTTAAAGGAGCATAAAAAATTAGAAAAAACTATTAGATATGTATTTTTAATATTATATTTTGGCAATGAAATTGCCTTATATATTTGGAGTTATAAGACAGGACACATATTTTATGAAACATTTCCATTGGAATTATGTGGAATAAGTCTTTATTTAACATGCTTTTATTTAATTACTAAAAGTGAAAGAATTTTTAAACTAATATTTCCAATCGCAGTTGTTGGAGAGTGTTAGCATTACTTGGTGCTAATCCTGAATATGGATTTCCTAATTTTAGAGCTTTTAACTACATTTGGGGACATATGGCATTAATTGTTGCCCAGTATTATGCAATAAATGTTTTTGATTGGAAAATCACAAAAGAGGATTATAAAAGAACAATTTTATTTATACTGCCATGTATATTAATAACTTTAATTTTAGACAAAATATTCACTGAAACTAACTGGATGTTTTTAAATCATTCACCGATTCTTGATGAAAAGGTGCAAAATATATTTGGTGGGTTTTATGTGATTCCTTATATCTTAGGTATGTTTGCCTTATATTATATACCAGTAATGATTGAGGACTATAAAAACAAAAAATAAAATAAATTTATTGTAATAATGTTTTTATTATGATAAAATTTAAAAGTATTTTTATAGAAGGTGTTCCTTGCCTAACCACCTTCACCAAAACAAGGAGAAAAATTTAATGAAAAAACTTGATGTAAAACTTGTTGCGTACATGTCAGTAGTCGCAGCACTTTATGTAGCACTGACTTTTGCTTTTGCACCATTATCATATGGGGCAATACAATTTAGAATATCAGAAATATTAGTATTATTGGTATTATACCGAAAAGAATATAGATTGCCACTTGTAATAGGTTGTTTAGTAGCTAATTTATTAAGCCCAATCGGATTTGTTGATATTATATTTGGAACATTTGCAACTTTTATTGTAGTTATGCTTATGCCTATGTTTAATAATAAGGTAGTAGCATCACTAATACCAGCTATTTTCAATGGAATTATTATAGGACTAGAATTGTTCTATGTATATGAAGCTCCACTATTATTATCAGTAATACAAGTGTTTATCGGTGAATTTGTAGTTGTAACTTTAATTGGACTTGCTGTTTTCAAGGCATTAGAAGAAAAAGAAGTCTTAAAGTATATTTTAAATATACAATATGATCCAGTTAGAAATAAAAATAGTTTTTTATATTTTAGCTATGCTAATATAGTGTTATTAGTTATATTATTTTTCACAACACCAATAAATTATGATGCAGATAACAAATATATTTATTTATCAACATTAGTATCTAGTGATAATTTGAAATATATAGTAGTATTAATTTTACCGAGTATAACTTTATTCTTTCAATTTTTAGAAAATAAAAATAGTTTTCTTATAAATACGATTATTGTTTTAATTTCAATAACTTTCTATATTGTTTTTTTAGTGAACGCGCATGTATTTATTTGGTGGAGTCTATTATATTTTCTTCCATTATTATTAATTGAGTTAATAAGTATTTATAGGTTAAAAGAAAAAGCATACTAATGCTTTTTTTTATTGTATAATAGAATTAGGTGATATTATGGTTAATTATAAAAAAGATGAAAAAGAACTATACGGAGTTAAAACAAACCCTCAATATATTAATGTGAAGAAAATGTCATTTATTATGGTTGATGGAAGTGGAGATCCAAACAACGAAGAATACGCTAAAGCAGTAGAGATTATTTATGCATTAACTTATACTATTAAAATGAGTAAGATGAAAAATCCATTGCTAGGTTATTATGAATATACAGTTTATCCATTAGAAGGATTGTGGTGGACAATGGATGATGAATTTAGTCTTGAAAAAAGAGATAGATGGTTATGGACTTCAATGCTTAGACAACCTGATTTTGTTAATGAAGAAATATTTAAATGGGCAGTTTTAGAAGTGAAAAAGAAAAAACCAAATATAAATGTTGATAAAGCATATTTTAAAGAATTTGAAGAAAAAGAATGTGTACAAATATTACATGTTGGACCGTACAAGACTGAACCAGAAAGTTTAGATTTAATGCATAAATATATGGATGAAAATAATTTAATTGATGACACTTCAAATATAAGAAAACATCATGAAATTTATTTATCTGACCCTAGAAAAGTAGATTCTTCTAAATTAAAGACAATTATGAGACATCCAGTAAGGAGATAACTTAAAAATGAAAGAAATGATTAATTTATTAAATGAAAGAAAATCTGTTAGAATAT
The DNA here is from genome assembly GCA_031550255.1 of Anaeroplasmataceae bacterium. Taxonomy (GTDB): domain Bacteria; phylum Bacillota_I; class Bacilli_A; order Acholeplasmatales; family Anaeroplasmataceae; genus JAVBOS01. The sequence goes on from JAVBOS010000121.1 coordinate 10,255, forward strand.
ATAAAGATGTTGAAATACCAAAAGATATTAAAGAAGAAATATTTAAAGCAATGTTTAATGCACCTACAGCAATGAATATGCAGTTATATACAATTATTGATGTTAGTGAACAAAAAATAAAAGATGAATTAACTGTTATCTGTGATAATCAACAATTTATTAAAGATGCAAAAATGATTCTAATATTTTTGGCAGATTCAACAAGATATTATGATGCATATAACGAAATTGCTAATACGAATTTAAAGCCATCTTTAGCCGATTATTATTTAGGATATAATGATTGTCTAATTGCAGCCCAAAATGCGGTTATAGCTGCCCAAAGCCTTGGAATAGGCTCATGTTATATTGGAAGCATTGTAAATGATTATCCTAAACTTAAAAGTTTGTTGAATTTGCCTAAAGGCATTTTACCGATAACTATGCTTACTTTTGGATATCCGGCTGAAGAACAATCACAAAAACCAAAACTTGCAAGATATGATATTTCTGATATTATTTTTAATAATACTTATCAGGAAAAAGATTTAAAAGAGATGTTAGAAAAAAAATTAAGAAAAAACATAAAAAATACAGAGGAAGACATTAAAAGGAAAACTGACATTTATATCAACTCCTTATTTTCTAGAAAAAGCACAAATGATTTTTATAAACAAATGAATGACAATTTAAAAATAATGTTTGATGAAATGAAAGAGGAGTAAAATGAGTTTTTATTTGCCAGAAGAAGAGGATTTTGTTAAAAGAATAAAAGATTTAAAACAACAAGCTATCGAAAATAGTAAAGTAAGTCTATTAAAATTCTTAGATTCAAGAAAACAAGAGTTAGTTAAATATATTATAGGAACAAAAGATAATGTCTATATATATTTTGACGGTGGATTTAAAAATGCTGAATATAAAAAATGTTTAATAACTCCATTTATTAATGAAGAAAATAATTTAAACGTTGATATATTAAAAATAAATTATAATAAACGTTTTTTAAAACCTAATCACCGAAATATATTAGGTGCATTAATGAATATGGGAATAAAAAGAGAAAGTATTGGCGATATTTTTATCGATGAAGAATGTTATTTTGCTTGTAGTAAAGAAATAAGTAATTATTTAATTGATGAATTTAAAACGTTAAGTAATATGCCAGTTAATCTTGAAATAGTTACAGATTTAGATATTGAGAAAAAAGAAGAATTTGAGGTAAAAAAAGCCTTTGTAAGTAGTTTGAGATTAGATGTTATAATATCTTCAATGTATAATTTATCACGAAATGAAAGTCAAGAAATAATAAAAAATAAAATGGTTAAGGTAAATCATGTCATGATGGATAATACAAGTCATATGTTGAAAGAAAATGATTTGTTAAGCGTTAATAAAAAAGGGAGAATGAAGTTATTTTCAATAGGAAATACTACATCAAAAGGAAGAATTTGTGTCGAAATAGGTCGATTAAAATAAAAGTGTGTGATATAATACTTTAAGAAAGTGAAGTGTTTAAATGAAACCAATTTTAATTATCATTGCAGGAGGTTCTGCATCAGGAAAAACAACTGTAGTAAACAAGATTATAAAAGGATTAGAATCACAATTAGTTACAGTAATATCTCATGATGATTACTACAAAAATCAATCACATATGGTGTTAGAAGAAAGATATAAAACAAATTATGATCATCCGGATTCACTGGATAATGATTTATTATATAAACATTTATTGCAATTATTAAATAATGAGGAAATTGTAAAACCAACGTATGATTTTGTTAACCATACCAGAAGTGAAAAAACAGAAATAGTTAAGCCTTACAAGGTTATAATTTTAGAAGGAATTATAGTATTACAAGATAAAAGATTACGAGATTTAGGAAATATAAAGATATTTGTTGAAAGTGATGATGATATTAGATTTATTAGAAGATTACAACGAGATACAAAAGAACGTGGAAGATCAATTGATAGTATTATAAATCAGTATTTAACAACTGTAAAACCAATGTATTATGAATTCGTTAAACCATCAAAAAGATATGATGATATTATTGTT
>JAVBOS010000131.1:0-47164 GCA_031550255.1 Anaeroplasmataceae bacterium
ATAAATACTTTACCATTTTGGGCATAAACTGTAAAAATATATACACATAACAACATATATATTAAACTTAATATACGTCTTTTAATTGTAACTTTTCTTCCATCTTTGGCATTATAAGAATAATTGCCAAGTGGAAATCCTACAAGTATTCCTAAGTGTAGAAAAAAGAAAAATATTAAAATTACTTGCATTAAAAATGTACTAAACCCTATCATAATTTCTACCTCGAATACTTTAATTATTTCTATTATAACATATATTATATTTTAAAAAAACAACTATCACATATTGTAATAGTTGTTTTTCATGTTTTCTATTATATTTTTACAGCTATTTTTGTTCCATCTTCATTCGGATGTTCCTCTAAATATTGTAAAATTTGATTAAAATTCTTATCTGGTTTTCCAGGTTTACATTGTGATAATCTTTCCACTTTTCCATTAACAATAGCTTCAGCAAATCCATTACATCCGGGAAAACCACATCCACCACAATTTGCTTTTGGTAACATTTCTGATATATCTTGAATTCTTGTATCACTTTTTACATATAATTTTTTAGCAGCAACAGCTAGTCCAAAACCAAATACTAAACCCATAGTAGCTAAAATTACAACTGACCATAAAATATCCATTTTTATTTTTCCTCCGTTACTTCCTCATAAAAACGACAAGACTTATTATTACATCCATGACACTTTTCCACTTCTCTTAATACATCTTCGCATCCTTTTGGAATAGGAGTTCTTTCATTAAAAATATATGAGATAAAGAAAATTCCTATTAACACTAAAATAATTATAATTGCAATAATAAGAGGTGAGGTATCAGGTCCTTTTTGAACTGTCAAAAGCATTAAATTAAACCTTTTATTCCAATTATAGCTAAACTCATTAAGGCAGCCGTAATTAATGCAATTGGAATACCTTTAAATGCTTTTGGTGTATTTCCTGAATCAAGTCTTGATCTTATACAAGAGAATGTGAAGATAATAAGCGCAAATCCTACTGATGTACCTACTGCATTAGCCATAGATTCTAAAAAATTTAATCCTACATCCGTATTTCCTTGTGCAACACCTAGTACTGCACAGTTTGTTGTTATTAACGGTAAATATACTCCTAAAGATTTATATAAAGCAGGTGAATATTTTTTAATAACCATTTCTACTAATTGAACTAATGAAGCAATGACTAAAATATATACAATTGTATCCATATAAGCAATTCCCGCTTTTAATAATACAAAATGATATATTGGCCAGCATACTGCTGAAGCAATTACTATAACAAATATAACTGCTAATCCCATTCCTAATGCTGATTCACTTTTTTTAGATACCCCTAAAAAAGGACAAATACCATAGAAACGACTTAATAGTACGTTATCTATTAACATGGCATTTAATACAGCTAATATAAATACTAACATTATGCTGTTACCCCCTTATTTTGAGTTTTTGAAGTTTCTAAAACTTTTTTATTTTCCAAAGCTATTCTTTCTTTTTTAACATTACCTCTCCATGCAATAAATGCTAAGCAAATACCTAAAACTAAGAATCCACCTGGAGGTTGTGTAAAGATACTAATCGACAAATTACTTAATGGCTTAAAACTAAACTCTGGTAATGGTAAGTATTTACCAAATGTAATTCCACCAGTACCGATTACTTCTCTAAATAATGCAATTAACATTATTGAAACAGTAAATCCAATTCCCATTCCTAATGCATCAATTAACGAATCAAATACATTATTTTTTGCTGCATAAGCCTCAGCTCTTCCCAGAATAATACAGTTTACAACAATAAGTGAAATGAACACGCCTAATGAATTAAATAATTCTGGGACAAAGGCCGCACATAACATTTTAATAACTGTAACTATTGTTGCAATTATTACTATATATGCCGGTATTTTTACTTCACTTGGAATTAATTTTCTTAATGCTGAAACTGCCATATTAGATAATGCTAATACTAGGATTACTAATATTCCCATTCCTAAAGCAGATTCTACCGAAGTTGTTGTAGCAAGTGTAGGACACATTCCTAGTAATGAAACAAATGTAGGATTTTCTGTAATAATACCTTTTAAGAAATTACTCTTAATTGGCTCTCTTTGAGTTTTTCCCATTATTTTGTTCCTCCATTATAATCCGCAAATGCAATTGATACTAATTCCTTTACAGTTTTAGCACCATATGTTGCTCCACATTTTGTATCAATTCCTTCAATATTATCTAATGTAAGTCCATTAACGTATTTGTTGTCAACATGATTACTTACTTCATTTCCAAATGATTGTCCATTTTCTAGAAATTCAACACTTACTAACTTACCATCATTTGATATTCCTACTAATAAACTAATTGGACCGTATGCGTTTCTTCCAGATACAATATAGATAACACCTAAAGGAGCCTTATTTGAATCTATAGCAACTACTTTTTTAGAAATTGCATCATTATTAAATCCTGATAGAGTAGTTTGTGAATTATTTGAATCATAAATACTAAATATGTTTTTGCATAATTTTATTTCTTTTTCTTGTGTATTTTTTTCTATTATAGGAGATGTAACTTTATTAATTCCGCTTATTGCAAGACCACTCATAGCTGCAATAATCATTAATATAATTCCTGTTAATATGTTCTTTTTCATACTATTCCCCCTATACCGCAAAAACAATAATTAATGCTAAAATAGCTACACAAGCTATTAAGCCTATAAATTGTTTATAACTATATTTTGAAGAACTCCATTTATAATAATCAATTACAGGGACAAACATATTCATTATGATAATTGCAAAGGCCACACCTTCTGGATATGCACCTAATAATCTAATATATGATGCAATTATTCCGACAGCTGTTCCAAAAACTATTCTACCAAATTTAGTAGTTGGGCTTGTAATTGGATCAGTGACCATAAATACAGCACCAAATAATAATCCACCAGCTAATACTTGATATAATGTGAATTTTATAACATCTTGATTTGTAGCTAATGCTGCTACTATCATTATAATTGTAAATGAAATAATTGTTGAAAACATACTTCTAAAATCTGCACTTCTTCTAATAACTAGATAGATTCCAGCAATTATTATTAATAAAGCTGAAACTTCTCCCATTGAACCAGGTACATTTCCTAAAAATAAATCTATTAACGAATAATCTTTTAGTGATTCAGCTAACGAGTTAACATTAGCACCTAGTTGAGCTAAAGGTGTTCCTCCCACGGCAACATCTACACCACCATTTGTATATATTAATTTAGATCCAAATGCAGTTCCAACTACAATTCTTCCTATAGCTGCCGGATTAAAGATGTTACTTCCAAATCCACCAAATAGCATTTTCGCTATAACAATTCCAAAAAATGCACCAATAAATACAACATATAAATTTGTTCCTGACGGTAATAATAATGCATAAATTACAGCACTTATTAGTGGTGCAGTTATATTATTTATTGTGTACAATTGTTTTACTTTAGCAAAACCTTCTTTTGTAAACAATTCTTTTTTCTTCATGTCTTTTGGCCACTTGATCATCATTATGGCTAAAAGCTCAAAAAATAACATAGTTACTATAGACATTAAAATAACACTCAAGCCTTTAAAACCATTTTGAACAACAGCAAATACTGTTACTGGTAATAAAGCAATTAAAACGTCTACCATCATTCTTCTTACACTTACCTTCTTACGAATGTAAGGACTTGTCTCACGTATAAATTTCATTTTTATTTACCTGCCAATTTCTTAGCTTGACGCATAAAATCTGTTAAATGAATTTTAGAAGTACAAGTATACGTACATAAACCACACTCAATACAATGTTTAACATTTAAAGCCTTAATAGCATCAACATCTTTATTTTTTACTGCATTCATAATTTTAACCGGTTCTATTTTTACAGGACATGAATAAGTACAAGAAGCACAGCGTACACAAGGCTCTTCAACTTCTTTATGATGATTTAAAACGATAACACTAGTACATGTCTTTGTAATAACCGCATCATCTCTTACCTGACAAGCACCCATCATAGGTCCACCCATTATAAATACTTTATCAGAATCATCAACATATCCATCGCATAATTTAATTAATTCTTGAACTGATGTACCTATTCTAACACGAAAGTTTTGTGGAAAATTTATTCCATCTCCTGTTAAAGTAAAGTTTCTTTCTGTAACAGAATTATTATGTTTTATAGCTCTATACAATCCGACAATAGTTGAAACGTTAAATGTCATAATACCTAATTTTGATGGTAATACTCCCGATGGAACATGTACCCCCATTGCTGATTTAATCATTTCAATTTCCCAACCTTGTGGATAATAGTTTCCTACCTTAACTATTTCAATATTTAATTTTTTATATCTTCCTTTTACTGCTGTTAAAACATCATATAAATCATGATGTTTTTTCTTAATAGCTATTATTGTTTTTTTCGCACCAAAGGCTTGCATCGCATAACCGATACCTTGCATAATATAGTCAGGCATTTCCATCATCAAACGATGGTCACTAGATAAGTACGGTTCACACTCTACACCATTAATGCAAATTGTATCGATTGGATCTTTTGTTTGAAACTTTATATATGTTGGAAACGAGCTTCCTCCAAGACCGACTAAGGCACATTCCTTAACAATTTGTGTAAAATCTTCTCTTGTTAATTTGGCAATTTCTTCATCAGTTCTTGTAAACATCGTCGGACACATTTCATCTAATTTATCATTTTTTACTTGAATAAAGTCAATTAGTTTTCCACTACGATGGAATTTTTTAACAGTTCCCATTACTTCTCCACTTACTGTAGAGTGAATGTTTTGTTCAAAGAATCCACCTTTTCTTTTACCTACTACTTGTCCAACCTTTACTTTATCCCCTGGCTTTACATAAATCTCTGATTCATTAGCTCTTGCATTAGTAACTGCAATGTAAATATAATCGGGATCAGTATAGCGCATTGTTGGCAATGATCTTGTTAAACCACGTAAATCATCAATTGCTTTTGTTCTTGCGATCATAATCTCACCTTTTTCAATAATATTTGATAATAGAAATATCAATAATATTTATATTATATCACTTAAAAATGTAAAATAAAAGATAATTAAAAAGCATTTACATTTTCGAAACAAAAGAAAAATGACAAGATTTAGTAATCTTGTCACTTATAATTGTTATCTGTTTCTAATTGCTTCAACTGGTCGTTTTCTTGCAATACTTCTTACTGGGAAGAAACTTGAAATAAACGCAACTAAAATACTTACAGCAAGTATTAGCAATACTTGACGAATTGATGGATTTAAAATAGTAATAATTAATCCATAATCATTTCTTAACATAGTATTAATGAAAGATACTCCTACAAACAATGTTATTGATGCAAGTACAAAATTAATCATCGCAATCATGAAACTTTCTGAGAAGAAAATTAAGAATACATCTCTACTTCTGGCTCCTACTGCTCTTAAAATACCAATTTCACGTTTCTTATATGAAAGACTAATTGATATAAAATTAAATAATAATAATGCTGCAAATGTCGCAAATCCAATACCAACATATGTAAATACTTGTGTCATATTTTCAATTAAATCATTAACTTGATCTAGCATATTTGATACTTCATTAACCATTGTATATTTAATGTCATTTGATTTGTCATAATGAATATTAATAAGTTGTTTCAATTTAGCTTGATCAGAAGGCATTGTTGTAATGGCTTTACTGAATATAGCTGGAACTTTATCAAACATTGCATAGTAATATTTATCTGAAAATGCTACGTAATCTACACTATCAAATGTAAATCCAACTATCCTTCCTGTAAACTTTGTGGTAGATTTACCACCATTATATTGATCATATTTCTCGATATGAAAATTAAAATTTCCATTAATCGGTATATCTTTTCCATAAATATTCATTATGCTTTTTAAAATTCTATTAGCTTCATTAGAAATCAATTTCACTAAAGAATCATCAGAGTACATTGCATTATTATAATAATTAAATAAAGCCATAATCTTTTCCGAATCTGTTAAAGTATTGAAGTTATCTGTACCATTCCCATAATGATATAGTGTTAAATCAATACCTGATGCATTTAATTCATTAGCTTTTTCAAGTGTTGATAAAGTATAAATAGCATATTGTCTTGCGTTTTGAAGTACATCACTAACATATAAAATACCAGGATTAAAAATACTATAGTTAGGTAGTATTTCATTAATTTGTTCTGCCGTTAATGTACAATTAAATGTAGACGATTGAACATATATATATTTAGAAATTGGAACTAAAATTTCTTCATCTGCTAAAGTAGTTTTATTACTGTCCAATAAATACACATTATCTTTAAAATTATTAATTAAATTATTTCCAGATGATACATTATCAAAACCTAATTCATATGATGAAGACCCATCTTTATATATAGATCTAAAATTTCCAGAAAAATCATTATAAATATAATTAGATTTAGACTTTCCTTCAACTAAGCTATCATATTTATCTTTGCTAATAAGCATTAACCCATGGTATCCTGATTCAATTTCATTAAATAATTGATTTCCTAATAGCCATCCACCAATTCCATTAGAATTTTCTAACTCGGCATATTTCGTTAAATCAAGTTTAGTATCAATAACACCTGTAACTTTATAACTAATATTATTAATCATTAAAGTTTTATTAATAATATCATTAGGATTATTAATAGTTGTTGATTTAGATCTCATATCTTTATAACCACATTTTTTAAATGTTTCAAATATGTAATATGGTATTACTATTTCATCATCAGTTTGTGGTAATTTACCTGTTAATGACCAATTATTTTGTAAAATTTCTTCTTCCGTAATATAAACTCTTCCATAAAAACGCTCAGAATACATTGACGCACCATTCGTTGAACGAATTTTTGATGAATCATCCATATTTTGATTAAAACTTAAATATTCGTTTTTACTATAAATTCCTTTAAAAGATAATCCTGTTTTATCATTTAATTCTTTTAGATCATCTTTTGTCATATTTCTACCTTGATAGTAAAAGTCACTTTCTCCATCACCATAGATATATTTCTCATTTTTTACAAAAGCAGCATTTTGTATATTAGAATCTTTTAGCGATGAGTTTAAAGTATTATATTTATCATAAGATCCCATTGTATCTGCAAGTCCAAACATGGCAAACGCAACAAATGATAATAATATTGTTATAAATAATCTAACTGGTTTAACTTTTAAACTAGATCCACCAATTTTAGCAGCATGTTTTAAAGATAATTTTGATTTAATAACTTTAAAAATGGACTGTTTTTCCTCTTTTATTTTACTTTGATTAGTATTAATGAATATTTCTTTATTACCTTCATCATTAATCTTAGCAGCCTTTTTAACTTCTATATTTGTTTTTTCTTCGATAGAAATTAATTTTTCATCAGTATTTTTATTTAAAAATGTTAAAATCATTTTTAAATCTTCTTGTGTTAATTTATATCCTTCCTTTATATGAATTAAAGAATTATCAATAACAGAAACACCGTCATTACCTTCAGAACTGGCAATACTTTTTTCAGTATCACTTATTACTTTTCCATCAGCAAATTCAATAACTCTATCTCCATAGAATTCAGCAAACTCTCTATCATGTGATACTATAACAACCAATTTTGTTTTTGATAGTTTTTGCAAAGTTTCAAAAACTTGAATTCCTGTTTTAGAATCAAGTGCTCCTGTTGGCTCATCGGCCATAATTATTTCTGGATTTTTTACTAGAGCTCTTGCGATAGCAACTCTTTGTTTTTGTCCACCAGATAGTTCATTTGGTTTCCTGTTTCCATATCCATCTAAATCTACTTCTTTTAAAATAGCATTAATTTCTTCATTAGTTGGTTTTCTTCCTTGTAACTCAATTGCTAGGCCTATATTTGCACCTACACTAAATTCATCTAGGATATTATATTCTTGGAAAATAAATCCTAAATAAGTATTTCTATATGAGTCAAAATCTCCTTGTGAGAAATTCTTACTAGATTTACCTTTAATAATAATTTCTCCACTATCAGCTTTATCAAGTCCACCTAACACGTTTAGAAATGTAGACTTACCAGAACCTGATTTCCCCAAAACAAATATCATTCCTATATTAGGTAATAAAATATCAACATTATCTAAAGCTTTTACTGGTACACCTTTTTTTGGATAATATGTTTTACATAATCCACGTACTTCTATCATAATATACACCCTTTTCTAATAATATTTTATTTATTATATTATAGTATTTATATAATACTCTTCTTTTACCAAATTATTACTTATAAAAAATATTTGCAGACATTACTGCCTACAAACATTTAATCTTTATTTATTCTTCAATATCGTTAGCATTATGATAGATATCTTGAACATCATCGATTTCACGTAACATTGATAGCATTCTTGTAAATTTTTCTTTAGATTCATCATCTAAATCAATATATTGAGCAGCAACCATATTATTTCCGTCTTCGTAGAATTCCAAATCTTCTTTTGCTGCAAGTAATGCTTCTTTAATCTTTTCATAATATGAAGTATCCGCAGTTATAAATATAACTCCTTCTTCTTCATGAATATCTTCAACATCACAATCAGAAGCCATTAACACTTCTAAAACATCTTCTTCATTTAAACCTTCGAAAATAAATTCAGCTTTTCTAGAAAACATATGAGAAACACTTCCAGAAACTCCCATTTTTCCACCAGTTTTGTTAAAACAAGTACGAACATCAGATACAGTTCTATTAACATTGTCTGTTAAGCATTCAACAATAATGCTAACATTTCCACTACCAAATCCTTCGTAAGTAACAGCTGACATTGATCCTGAGTTTACTCCTTCTGCTTTAGTTATTGCTCTTTTAATAACCTCTGCTGGTACTTGTTCTTTCTTTGCTCTATCTATAACTCTTTTTAGTGTGGCATTCATATTTGGATCAGGTACTCCTGATTTTGCTGCTGCAAATATTTCTTTACCCCATTTTGCATATAAACTTGATTTTGCTGCGGCAGTCTTCGCCATTGAAGCTGCGCGTACTTGGAATGCTCTTCCCATTTTAATCGGTCCTTTCGTAAATAAGTTTGACTTGTATATTATACATAAATACTAGTACTTTTTCAATATTAACAATGAAAAAAGGCATTTCTGCCTAGTATTTCTTGTTATAATATAATTTTACAATTGCAGCTGATATTAAAATGAATAAATTAACTGCTAATAAAGTATAAAATATATATGGATTAATAAATCCAGTAACAACTAATGCACATGACACAACAAATAAAATAATCTTATATTCCAAAGTAAATGTTTTTTGTTTAACAAAGATTAATCTTTCATCTTTTCTTTTAACTAAAACTTGTTCTGCATATTCTGTGTTTGATAATATTCTAAAATATAAAATATTTTTCCAAATTATTGCTCCTTCAAAAAAGACAAAGATAATCCATCTTATTAAAACCATATCCCATGTTATTTTATTTAATCTATCTTCTATAAGTGGTTCAAAGAAAGCAATAAAAATAATTGGCAGAACTGATGCTAATAGCATTATTATTAATTTGTACTTTGTTGTTTTAATTAGTCTTTCCATATTATTCATTTCCTTCTAATTGAAATATGTCTTCCACTCTCATATTAAAAACTTGTGCCATTTTCATAGCTAAGGCTAATGATGCCGTATATTTACCATTTTCAATTGAAATAATGGTTTGTCTAGTAACCCCTAGTTTTTTCGCCAAATCCTCTTGTGTCATATGACGATTTTTTCTTAAAATTTGTACCTTATTTATCAATTTTAAGTCGCCTCCCTATTTTTACACTAATATCATTTTATCATAAATGTAAAATGAATTAAACATTTTTATTCTAAAAAAGGATTAAAATTTTCATTTTCTTGTAAGTTTATTAAAAAATCAACAATTAAATCAATAATATTTTCAACATCATTTAAATCACACACCTCAGATGGTGAATGCATATAACGTAAAGGAATAGAAATTAGTGCACACGGAATACCATCTTCGTTAAAATATATTTTATCAGCATCTGTTCCAGTTCTAGAAACAGCTATTTCATATTGTGTATTTATATTTAATCTTTTAGCACTTTCTAATAAAAGGTTGTTTATTTTTTTATTAATAATTGAGCCATGGCATAACACTGGACCTTTACCAAGTTTTACATCACCAGTTCCAACACCATTGTCAGCGGTTGTAAATGTAACATCTACAATAATTGCCATTGTAGGTTTTATTTGATATGCACCAAAAGAAGCACCTCTCATTGTTGTTTCTTCACCAACTGATGTTAATGAATAAACTCCTACCTTTGCTTGTTTTTCTTTTGCCTTTCTTAAAGCTTCTAATACAATAAATGCACCTAGTTTATTATCTAAAGCTCTTGATGTTAATCTAGTATCGGCTAGTTGTTGATAGGTTGTTACAAATATAACATAATCTCCTGGAGATACTAATTTGCTAGCCTCTTCTTTTGAATCTACTCCTAAATCTAAAAATAATTCTTTATCTTCAACTTTATGATCAAAGGAATTAGATTTTACACCAATTACCGCCGGAACTTTTCTTCCATCGATTGTAATAACATTTACTTTTTGTCCAACATATGAGCCTGGTCTAATTCCACCAGCAGCAACAACACTACACAGTCCATTCCCTCTTACTTCAGAAATCATTAATCCGATTTCATCGATATGTCCTGCAAGTAAAACTTTCATGTTACTATTAGTATTTATACAATTTATTACATTTCCACTGTGGTGTTTAATGATATTATCACTGACACCTTCCATATAAGAAATAATCTTTTTTTGCATGTTAAATTCAAAACCTGATGGTGATTCAGTATTTAACATTTCTAATAAAAAATCTTTATTCATTTTATTACCTCACTTTTATAGTATTATACTATTATTTTTTGTCCTTATCAAATAAATATACTTTTCATAGTATATATTGAGTAAGTGGGTGATATTTTGAATTCAAATAATTACATTGGGTATAACGGATATTACGATTTATGTACAAGATCACTAGAAAAAAGAGAAAAAATACCAAAATCAATTTCAGTGGGTATTATGAATGGTGTCATAGCACAATTTTTAGCCGACCTATTCTTTAGTCTATTTTTTAATGATGAAAGTATTTTAGAAAACGATATAGAGATATCACCCGCGACACAATACTATGCAGCTGTAGCAGCAGGTGCAATTGGTGGATATGGAAGTTTATATCTAGATAGATTTGCTATTGTAGCATTAACTAACACAACATATGTTTTTGTAAACAATTATATAAGTTCAATGTTAAATGAAACTGAATTTGATTTATCAACCGAAGATCTTATTTTCGATATTATTGCTACTGTAGTTATATTATTATTGTTTGACAAAAAAGCTACTAATGATTTTATTAATCACTACAATGAAAAGCATGGAATTATGACAAGGCCTTTAGATACGAAAAAAACCGCCGGTGAGGCCGTTTTTATTTCAATTATTACTAACGCATTTTTTGAGTTTAAACGAGGTTTTGTTGCAGCAACAGGTAATGCTGGTGCAGTAAGTGTTGGTGTTGATATAGATAGCGATTAGTTTATTAACATAGAAATCACTAAAATAATTTCTACATGTAATGGATAAAAAAGATAATTAAATACTCTAACAAATTTACCATTTAATCCTAACTGATGATTATACAACAAAATAAAAGCGATTGAAAAAATATTGTATAGTGTCATGGTATAGAAGTAATTTGTATATGTTATGTCTGCTAAATAATAAATAGCATTAGCAAAGATAATAGCAATGGCATATGCTAAATTTCTATTTTTTAAATACTTAGTAGAAATATACATTAATAATATTAAAACAATTCCAAAAAATTCATATTCCATTTGAATGAATCCTATATTAAAGTAATCAAATAAACATAATGCAATTGGAATTAAAACAAATATTTTTTTAAATCCATCTTTTTTTAAAAAATAAATTGATAATGCCCCTAAAAAAAGAATTGTAACTGCATTTCCAAAATAATCTCTTGTCCCAATATAAATTAATAAATCAACAATAACTGCTAAACTAAATAATCTGGCTAAATACTTAATTTCATTTTTTGTATAATACATTCCTTCTACTATTAAAAAAGCAAATAAAACAAAAGAGACTCTTCCAATATTTCGGCATATGCTATACCAGACCGAATTATAGCCAATTAAATGGTATCCAACATGATCAAAAACCATAGTTACCATTGCTATTATTCTTATTTCAAATGAATTTAATTTTATTTTTTCTAACAATCTAATCACCTATTTCGAACAAAAAAGCCTTTATAAGGCTTTTTTTATTAAATATTCCATACTCCATCTTTAAATATAACATGTTCTTTTCCATTAAAATCGTATCCCTTAATAGATAAGTCTGCTGAACCAATCATGAAGTCTACATGATTAACAGATTCATTAACATTGGCTTTTTTAAAGTCTTCTTTAGACATTTTTTCATAAACTTTAATATTATTTTCAAAAGCTTGCCCAAAAGCTAAATGGCAGCAGGCATTTTCATCAAATAAAGTATTATAGAATAATAATCCTGTTTGATTAATTGGAGAGTCAAATGGAACTAACGCAACTTCACCTAGGTATCTACTGTTTTCATCCATATTTAACATTGTTTCTAAAACTTCCAAACCTTTTTTAGCTTCAACTTTAACACATTTACCATTTTCAAAATAACATACGAAATCTTCAATTAATTGCCCTTGGTAACTTAATGGTTTAGTTGCGACAACTTTTCCATTAATACCGAATTTTTCTGGCATTGTAAATACTTCTTCTGTAGGCATGTTTGCAGTAAAATCACGACCTTTTTTATTTGTTTCTCTGGCGCTAATCCAGTAATGATTAGGTTGTAATTTTATAGTTAAGTTTGTTCCGTTTTTACTTTCGTATTTTAAATAATCTAAATTAAGTGCATTTAATTTATTACTCTTTTCATTTAAATACTTAATGTGATCCATCCATTGTTTAACCGGATTACTTGTATCTATTCTTGTTGTTTTAATAATTGCTTCCCACAATTTTTTAATAGCTACTTTTGGTTTTTCATTAGGGAATACTTTAGTTGCCCAAGCTTCTGATGGAACAGCAATAATCAACCATTGATTGTTATTTTCTTCCATATCACGATATTTTTTTAATACCTTATATCTTGCAACTCTAGAAGCGGATACTTTTTTCATATCAACTCCAGCATATGCATCTGGATTTTCATCATCAACATAAATATAACAAGGTAAAGATTCTCCTCTATGAAGTGCTCTTGCTTCTTGCCATGGTAAAACAGTACTCATTGTTTCTAAAGATTGATTCATTAAACCAATTTTTGAAATCACTTCATTAGTCCATTCAACACTTACACTTCTTGCTCCTGCTTTATAGCATTCTTCAACAATATAAGTAGCAAACTCAGATTGTTTTGTAGAAATAGTTAAAACAACATCTTGTCCTTTTTTTAAGTTGATTCCTATTTTAACTGCTACTTTAGCAAATCTTTTATAAATACTTTTATTCATTACTTCTTTCCTCCAGTAATTCATTTATTTGAAATTCATTAAAAACAATTAATCCATTTTGTTTTAATAGTTTAACTGTTATACCTTGTCCATCTATTAAATTAGAATTGAAATTTCCATCATAAACTTTGTGCGTTCCACAAGATGGACTATTTTCTTTTAATAATGCTTTTTTACAATTGTACTTT
The DNA here is from genome assembly GCA_031550255.1 of Anaeroplasmataceae bacterium. Lineage (GTDB taxonomy): Bacteria > Bacillota_I > Bacilli_A > Acholeplasmatales > Anaeroplasmataceae > JAVBOS01. The sequence continues at coordinate 13,857 of JAVBOS010000131.1, forward strand.
TTAGCTAATTCTAGAGCTTTTCTTGCTCCATTATTGAAATTATTTGTAACATTTTTATTTGTTATAGTTATAACTTCATTATCTTTAATTTCACTTTTTTCTCTAGGAATTGTTAAATTCCCCATTACCTCAGGGCATATTAGAATGAAGTTATATTTTTGTTTTAATTGCTCAATTAAAGGTTGATAATTATTACCACCATTATATTTAACATTATTTCCACACAAACAACTGCTAACTAAAATATTTTCCATATTTATTAAAATATTTCTTTTAAGACAATAGTTTGTTTTCTATCTGGTCCAACAGAGAAAATAGCTATTTCTGTTTTAGTTATTTCTTCGATTTTTCTTAAATAATTCTTAGCGTTTTGCGGAAGTTCCTCAAAACTTGTTACATTAGTAATATCTTCATCCCAACCAGGTAATGTAATATAGACAGGTTCACATTTAACAAAATCAGGCAAACTTCCAGGCATATGATTAATAACTTGTCCGTTTAATTTATAACTTGTACAAATTTTTAATTCTTTAACTGTGCTTAAAACATCTAATAACATAATAGATAGATAATTAACTCCACTTATCTTTCTAGCATGATTTAGAACAACCGCATCTAAATAACCAATACGTCTAGGTCTTTTAGTAACTGTTCCATACTCGTGTCCACGTTCACGAATTTCATGTGCTAAATCACCAAATATTTCTGTTGGGAATGGTCCTTCTCCTACACGAGTAGTATATGCTTTACAAATTCCTAAAACATTATCTACATATTTTGGAGCAATACCAGTATTTAATGGCACTGATGCTGCTGTTGGACTAGATGATGTTACGTATGGAAATGTTCCATGATCAAGACATAACATTATACCTTGAGCCCCTTCAAATAAAATGTTTGCGTCTTTTTCTATTTCCTCATTAATTATTTCTGATGTGTCACAAATATATTTTTTTAACGATTGACCAATTTCTAAATATTCTTTATATAGTGGTTCAAATTCTAATTCTTCCATACCAAGTGATTTTAATTCTAGATTTTTTACAATTAAGGCGTCACTAAGACGTTCTTTAAAGTATTCTTCATTCAATAAATCACCAATACGTATACCTATACGACTAGCTTTATCAGTATAAGCTGGTCCAATTCCTTTTTTAGTTGTTCCTATTTTTTTATCACCTTTTAGTGACTCATAGGCACCATCTAACATTAAATGATATGGCATAACAACGGTAGCTCTATCAGAAATGAATAATTGATAATCAACAATTCCTTTTTCAGCTAATCCTGCTAATTCAGTTAAAACAGCTTTTGGATTAATAACCATTCCATTAGCCATTACATTTTTAATATTTTTATTAAATATTCCAGAAGGAATTGATTGTAACGCAAATTTTTTACCATCAAAATTGATTGTATGCCCTGCATTATTTCCACCTTGATATCTAACTACAACATCGGCTTTTTGTCCAAGAAAGTCTGTAATTTTACCTTTCCCTTCATCGCCCCATTGTGTTCCAACTACTACTAATCTACTCATGTTATGTTCTCCCAAAACAATTATAATTTTTCTAAAATATCTCTAGCTACCCAAACTCCATTAGCGCCAGCTTGAGCTAAACCTCTTGTTAATCCTGCTCCATCTCCACCAACGTATAGTCCATTCACTTTTGTTTCAAACTTTTCATTAACAACTGGTCTTGCAGAATAAAATTTTGCCTCTACTCCATAAAAAAGAGTATGTTCATTTGCTATACCAGGCGTTACATGATCTAAGGCTTCAATCATTTCAATGATAGACTTCATTGTATTGTAAGGTAATACAAGTCCTAAGTCTCCAGGAACTGCTTCTTTTAAAGATGGTGTTACATATCCTTCTGATAATCTTTTTTCAGTTGTTCTACGACCTTTACAGATGTCTCCATATCTCTGAACAATTATTCCACCACAACTTAATTGATTTGCTAGTTTACTAACTTCGTGTGCATATTCATTTGGTCTATCAAATGGTTCTTCAAATTTATGAGAAACAAGTAATGCAAAATTTGTATTAGTTGTTCCTAAATTTTTATCAAAATAAGCATGTCCATTAGCTAGCATTGTTCCACTATGATTTTCAACTACAACATGTCCACTTGGATTTGAACAGAAAGTTCTAACTTCTGTTCCAACACTAGTACGGTATACAAACTTTCCTTCATATAAATTTTGGTTAATTTCTTCCATAATAACGTCATTAGTTTCTACACGAACCCCAACATCAACTTGATTATGAGTCATTCCGATATCGTGTAATTCACAAATTTGTTGTAACCATTTAGAACCATCACGTCCTACAGATAGCATAACTTTTGATGTTTCAATTATCTCATCACCAATTTTTATTCCCTTAACATGTTTATCTTCAATAATAACATCAGTAACTTCCGTTTTAAAACGCATTGTTATTTTTGGCAATAGATCTTCGTAAATTCTTTTTAATATTTCAAGATTGTTTTCTGTACCTAAGTGTCTAACTTTTGCTCGAAGCAACTTTAATCCAACAGCTAATCCACGTCTTTCAATTTCTCGTACTTTTGGTGTTGTTGGATCTGTTATAACAGTCGTTGCTCCAAATTTAAGATTAATCGAATCTACATATTTTATTAAATCTTCTACTATATCATTATCTAAGTAATCTGTCATCCAGCCACCAAATTCACTAGTAATATTAAATTTACCATCCGAATATGCCCCTGCTCCACCAAAACCATTTGTGATAGAACAAGCTGGATAACAACCACTTATACCATTTTTATTTATTGGACATTTGTCCATTTTATTTTCTAAAATTGGACATTTGCGATTATAAATGTTATGTCCCTTATCAACTAACAATATTTTTAACTCAGGATTTTTATATGCTAATTCATAAGCGCAAAAAATTCCAGCTGGTCCCGAACCAACTATAACAACATCATACTTCATAAAATCACTCTTCCATTCATACCATACTTTTAATTATACTATAATAATAGTATATTGAAACTAACTTTCTTCAATTATATGTAATAAAACATATCTTTTTAGCATATTTGAAAGTTCTCTATCTGTTTTTGTAATGATATTATCATTTAAAACAATTATAGTTCCCATAAAGTCACCATTTGAAACAATTTTTTTCGCTAATAAGCATGTTTTATTTTGATAATTTTTTGTTATGTTAACATTTGTTGTTTTTAATAACTCAACTTCATCTTTATCAACAACAAGTTTAATAAAACCCTCTAATATTTCTTCTTCTATCTTTACAATATCCGTTGTTGATGCTATTACTTTAGTTTTATCAGTAATTATAATATCAGATTTAGTTTCTTCTTTAATTGCTTGTAATAATTTTACAAGAGAATTGGTCATTTCACTTATTGGACTATACTTAGTTAATATCACTTGATCATTATTAGTATAAATGTCTAATAGGTCTCCTGAACCAACTCTCAATCTTTTTCTTATTTCTTTAGGAATAACAATTCTTCCAAGTTCGTCAATTCGTCTAATTACGCCTGTTTCTTTCATATTTTTTGCCTCCTTTTTTGTTATTTTAACCAAAGTTAGGCAAAATATTACTATTTTTTCAATTCATCAAGATAAATAACAAGCGGAATCATCCAACTATTGTTTGGATAATTTTTTCGGTCAATTTGAATTTGAATTTGTTTATTAAAGTAATTAAGTTTAATATCTTTATTTATTTTGTTTGCCAACATAAACAATTTATTTCCATCGGCCTTATCACTTCTTTTTTTACTCATAAATAAAATGACCTGATTATTTCTATTATGATCGATTTTTTCAATATCAAACTCTTTACATAGATTTTTAAATAGTTTTTCATACATATAAAATTCTAAAGTTTCATCAAAAAAGCCAAATCTATCGATAAGTTCTTTCTTTAAACTTTCCATTTCTGAAATAGTTTTTAAATAATCTATCTTTTTATGAATTTCAATTTTAACATCTTCATTATTTATATACTTATTATCGATATGCCTTGATGCATAAACATTGCTTAAAGATATATCAGGTGGTTCAATAGGTTTTTCTTCGATTTTTTCTCCGCGTCTTTCTTTAATTTCATCTTCAAGTATTTTCATGTACATTTCTAATCCAACACTCTCAACAAATCCCGACTGATCTTCACCGAGTAAATCACCTGATCCCCTAATTGCTAAATCTCTCATGGCTATCTTAAATCCACTACCAAGTTCTGTTAACTCTTTAATTGCTTGTAATCTTTTTTCAGCAAGTTCTGTTAATATCTTCTTAGGTTGATGCATCAAATAAGCATAAGCTATCTTATTACTACGACCAACACGACCACGTAACTGATATAACTGTGATAACCCAAGCCTGTCGGCATCATGAATTATTAATGTATTTGTATCAGGCATATCGATGCCTGTTTCAATAATTGTTGTGCATACTAACACATCATATTCTTTATCAATGAAATCGCATAAAACTTTTTCTAATTGATCCTTAGATAATTTACCATGTCCTACACAAACTCTAGCCTCTGGCACAAGTTTATGTATTTTAGCAGCTACTAATTCAATATCTTCTACAACATTATACATGTAAAAAATCTGTCCACCACGCGCCATTTCGCGCTCTATTGCCTCTTTGATTATTGTATCATTTCTTTCCAAAACATATGTTTGTACCGGATATCTATTTTTAGGAGGAGTTTCAATCATAGACAAATCTTTAATACCAATAATAGACATTTGTAATGTTCTTGGTATTGGTGTAGCTGATAATGTTATTGTATCAACATTTACTTTTAATTCTTTAATTTTTTCTTTATGTGTAACTCCAAATCTTTGTTCTTCATCAATAATTAGAAGTCCTAAATCTTTAAATTTTATTTCTTCCGATAAAATTCTATGTGTTCCAATAATTACATCAGTTTGGCCTTTTTTTACCTTTTCTATAACTTCATTTTGCTTTTTAGTACTAACAAATCTATTAAGTAATTCTACATCAATTCCAAACTTATCCATTCGATTTTTAAAAGTATGATAGTGCTGACGAGACAAGATGGTAGTAGGTGCTAATACGGCTACTTGCTTACCACTTAAAACAGCTTTAAAGGCTGCCCTTAATGCCACTTCTGTCTTTCCATAACCCACATCTCCACAAACTAATCTATCCATTGGTTTTGATGATTCCATATCTTCCTTAATATCATTAACAGCTTGTTGTTGATCATCAGTTAATTCATAAGGAAAATCCGCTTCAAAAATAGCTTGTTCAGGCAAATCAATTGGATACTGAAAGCCTTGTGCCATTTGTCTTGCAGCATACAGTTTAATCAATTTTTCACTGATTTCATGAACTCTAGTCTTAACCTTTTGTTTTGCCTTAGCCCATTCTGTTCCGCCCAATGTTGTAAGTTTTGGTGCGGATACATCACTTGCACCATATTTTTGAATTAAGTTAATTTGTTCTATTGGGATATATAAAGCATCGCCTTTAGCATAACTTACATGGATATAATCTCTTTTTACGTTATTATTTTCCATTGTTTTAAGACCCAAATATCTTCCGATACCATAGTCGTAATGTACAACATAATCTCCAATTGCTAATTCATCATATTTTGATATCTTTGTTGAATTAGAATATATTGATTTATATTTAATTTTTCTTTGTTCATGTGTTGTTTCAAAAATACTTTTTTCATTTAAAATCAAAATGTGTTCATTCATTAATTCAAAGCTTGGTGAATATTCATCACTTATAATATTCACTTTACCTTTATTAATGTCTTTAGCATCTTTTACCAAAGCATAATAAATTGAATTATCCAAACATGTTTCTTTAAACCTATCTAGACGAGTAGGATTTTTAATAAATATAATTACTACTTTATCATGTACAAATTTTTTCAAATCAGAAACTATCATTTTTTGATCAGAATGATAAGAAATTGTTTCTTTACTAAAAATATCAATTGCATTTTTTTTGCTTGAATTAAGTCCTTCGATATACGTTATATTGTTAAATTCAAATAATTTATTAATGGTTAAAAAGTAATCTAGTTTTAATAAATTATATCCACCAATTCCACTACAAAATTCTTCTAAATCTTTAATAACTGTGTCGAATCCATTTATTAATTTTAATTGATCAACCACATATATTTTTTTATTTTCCACATACTCAAATATTGTTTGTTTATCATCAGTAAAAAAACCAATATATCTAGTTAGCATATCTAAATTGTTTCTTTCGGTTAAATCAAATAAATCTTTATTAAATTTTTCTAATTCATCATTACTAAATTTATTTTCCTTCAAGAAAAAATTAAATTTATTTATTGCTTCTTCAAGTTGGTCATTTGTATAGATCATCTCTGTAAAAGGAAGTATTTCTACCTCATTTACTGTAGATTTTGATATTTGTGTATCTATATCATATACTTTAATATTTTCTATATCATCACCAAAAAAATCTAATCTAACTGGTTCGGAGTAATTAAGAGGAAAAATATCCAAAATGCTTCCTCTTTTACTAAATTGACCACTTTTAGTTGTCGTATATACACTTTGATAACCAAGGGAAATAAGTTTTTTTACTAAATCATTTATATCTAACGTATCATTTATTTTTAAACTAAGAAATGACTGTTGCCATTTGTTTTTAGAAAATTGGAACTTAATGGCTCCATTTAGATGAGTGATAATAATTCTTTTCTTGTTACTCTTTAATAAAGCTGTAATTGTATTAATTCTTTCAAACTTAAAATCTCCACTACTAATTAACATTTCAGCAGTTATTAGTTCATCTGCTGGATAAAATAATATATCATCTTCTGGTAAAATATTTATTAATTCATCATAATATTTTTGAGCTAAAAATAAATTTGGTAAAACAATAAAAAGACTTTTTTTGTCTTGTAAAAAGTCTGAAGCTATCATCATAATATTATAATTATCATTTGAATTTGATAAAGTAATATTATCTTTATTAATAATATTTTTTAACTGCGTTTCTCTTAATAAATAATCTGTTAGTATCATACTAGCAATCTCCTTTAAAAAATAAAAAAGAGGGAAATTTTATTCCCACTATTTACTACACTAATATTATACAAAAATATATTTACATATTCAATTTAAAAAGTATAATTGTTTTATTTAATTAATATATATCTCCATAATTTATCTTTATATTCTTTAGCATAATCAATCCCTATTCTTTTATCCACTTTATACTTATATTCCGTATTATCTTTTTCTATCCAAATAATATCCGATGAAATTAAACTTATTTTATTATAAGACATATCAATATTTAGTTGTTTCGTTAGAATTCCAGGTTTGTGTAAATCATCTAATCCTCTAATTAAAACAGCTTGAGGATTATTTTCATCAGCAACAACAATGTTCATTAAGACATATATCCCATATATTAAATATGTATATATATGCCCTCCTTCTAAATACAATGTTTCTGTTCTTTTTGTTCTTCCCTTGCTGGCGTGACATGCTAAATCACTTTCTCCGCAATATGCTTCAACTTCAGTAATTTGTTTTCTGATTATTTGATTTCCTTGTTTTATACAAAGATACGCCCCTATCAAATCCGGTGCCACTTCTAATGCATCTCTTATAAAAAATCCTTTTTCCAATCTTTTCATTTTACTTATTTACCAATTTTTTAATTGCATCTTCAATATTATTTAAAAAATAAATGTGATTCCCTTTATTACATTCATAAATAAAGTCTTTTAATGGTTTGCTTGTGTAATGATCAAACGATCCTATTATGGCTAATTTTATTTGATAATTAACGAATTTTTGTAGTAACTCTCCAGCTAATTTTGAACTCAGTATAAAAAAGTCTTCAATTACCGCCTCTTTATTAATGATTATTCTATTAGAATCATAATCATAAATTATTGTGGCTATTAAATCTAAAGTAGAATTAACATCTTTTATTACTAATTGATTACTATTAATTACCACTATTTTTATATTGTTTTTTTCTACAACACTAATTTCCATAAACAAACATGTCCTCTCTTATTATAAAAACTTCCAATTAAAGTATTTTAATATAATATTATCTTTTTAAGGAATTTCTATTCAATGTAGTTAATACTTCTGAAAATATAGAATTTTTTCGATTTACTTAAAATATCAAAAAGCGCAAGCGGTGATGGATGTAGTCAAAAAAATACTTTAAATTTAGAAGCTAAACCATTAATTTTTGATTATTATCCGCCTCATGCTATTGATATATTTATTGTTTTTGATATTACAGCAAGTATGATGAGTAATAGAAGTCACAATATGGCTCAAGCTAAAAGAACATTATTCCAAACCATATTGTCGCTTATTCAAGCGAAATAGTTTATAATAATCCAAAAAATAAAGAATATTTTTATACTGAACATCTTAAATGTAAAAATATTTATAATAGAGCTATTTTAACTAAAGATAATGACTCATTTTATTCTGATGTAAATGTAGAGGCTACAAACATTTATACATCTTACGTTGTTGAATATATCGAATATAATTCTTGTAAGAAGTTATTGCCTTCTAAAATATTAATAATATTAAGCGATGTAAACAAATAACAATTTGCGATGAAATTATTGATATTCCTTGTTATAAATTTGCTTATTCAGATGCATGTAGACTTGATTTATGTCATAGTAAAGATAATATTATTAAACTTTATTACTATTTATGCATTTTTACTTAATACATGATCAATATAAAAAATGGCAATATTGAATAAAGTTCCTAAAGATAATATAAATGCTTGAATTAATAGATTAGTATCTTCTGCTTTTAATCTAAATATAACAATAGCTGTTATTGTAATACTTAATATTATCCATTTTAAAACATTTGTAAATTTATATACTTTTTTCATTCTTTTTTCCTGCCTTTTTAATTTAATATAGATCTTTTTTATATATTATTTATTAAATACAATATCTATATCCATGACAATCTGATAATTAATATCTTTTTTTGTCTGCATTTTCCTTTAGTATTAATAACGCTTCATTGTGTGTCATTCCTTTACGATAAGGACAATCTTCTGTTAGTGCTTGATATATATCTAATACCGTCATTAATTGTGATTCGAAAGGGATCTCTATCATTTAAAATCAATTGTTTTGCTAATTTCAAAGCAATCAATGCTACCTTTCTGTTGTGATTTGTTACATCTTTAAACATATCTATTTCTATGAACTATAAACTGATAATAAAAATTCAATAAAGCCAAATTTCATTAAAAACACATCTAATGTATGATAATATATTTTTGTACAAATAAAAAGCAAATTGAGTTAATATTTATTAAATTGTTATTTATTAGAAATAAACAAATATTTTATCTTAGGTATAGCATACTTAAAGTATTCAATATATGCTTGACAATAAATATTTTTATTTGCATTATTGTTATATCTTTTACATCCACTATTACAATATTTTTTAAATTCACATTCAAGGCAATCATCATGTAAATCTCTTTTAAAAACAAATTCATTAGCTGTTTTATTATTATTTAAGATGTTAAAATTATCTTTATTTATGTTGCCTAATATATAATTATCCACACAATAAAAATCACAAGGATAAACACTTCCGTCGGCTTCAATAACATTTTGAATACTACATATACCATTCATCCCACATATTTCCGTATTTAATTCTTGTACTTGTCTTATCAAATTATCAATATGTCTAATGCTAATATATTTTCCTTTTATGAAGTCATCTAACCATAAATTAAAAATATCTATCAATAATGTTTTGTAATTTTCTACACTTAAATTTTTTGATGCGCCTTCATAATTAAATTCATCTAAACAGGGAATAAATTGTAAATAATTAAAATTATTTTTTTTATAAAAATTATAAATTTTATTAGACTTTAACGCATTATCATTACTTATAACCGTTAATAAATTAAAATCAACGTTGTATTTTTCTAATAACTCTATTGCATTCATTACTTTATGAAAAGTTTTTAAATTATGATTGGTAATTCTATTTATATCATGAGAATCTTTGTCACCATCTAAAGAAATACCAAGTAAGAAGTTGTTGTCTTTAAAGAAAGTACAATAATTTTTATCTATTAATAATCCATTGGTTTGCAAAGAATAAATAATTTTTACATTACTTTTATTTTTTTCATTAACATACTCAATAAATTTTTTATAAAAATCTATACCAATAAGTAGGGGTTCTCCACCTTGAAAAGCAAAAGAGATTGCTTTATTTTGATTATCAAAAGCTTTATCAATTAATTTATATGCCGTTTGTATACTCATAATTCCCTTATTATAAATACTTCTCGTTTTTGCAAGCGAATGATAAAAACAATACTTACAAGACATATTACAAGAACTTGATGCTGGCTTGATTAAGATTGATAAAACTTGATTATTCATAGCTATACTCCTTTAAAAACTAATAAATCTTATAATGTTAATAATTACTATTACCAATATAATTATTTGCATAATATTAAATAATTTTTTAATTCCAGTTGAACTGATTTTATGTTGAATTAATGACCCAATTAATCCACCAACAACTCCACTAATAACCAAGTAAGGGAGTAAAGATAAATCTAATCCACTAAATCCACTTGTAAAAGATATGGTTATTATCTTTGAAATTTGAGCAAACATTATTATAGATAAAGAATAAATTACAGCTTCTTTTATGTCTAAACCAAATACAATTATAATAATAGCCATATTAACTGGCCCACCGCCAATCCCTAAGAATGCTGATATCATTCCTAAGAAAAAACCAACTAATATAAAAACATATTTCTTATTACAATTAAATGATTTAATGTTTTTCATAAAACTATAAATAATTGTAAAAACAATTAGTATCCCTATAATAATATTTTGAGTCAACTTTATGGATAAATCATTTGTAGATTTTATTAATATTTTTTCTAATATTGATTGCCCACAAATACCACCAATTATAGAACCAATAGATATAAAAATAAGCTGAGTATATTGGATTTTTTTTGACTTAGTAACATTTCTAAAAATAGATACAGCAGACATTGCTAATAACACAAAAGATACTAGTGCACCAATTGTACTAGTATCATAATCTCCAAGTAAATCAAATATAGGTTTTATAATAATTCCTCCACCTATGCCAGATATTGACCCTATGGTAGTAACTATTAAAACAATTGTTATATATAAAACTAACATTATTTTGACCTTTGAAGTAATTTTAATTGCTCTGTGTATTTTTTCGCCTTTTGCATTTTTAAAACATTTTGTGATGGATCATCAAATTTACTATCACAAGCATATTCATTACTATTTAATACATATGTAATATTATCATCAACGAAATCATCTAATCCATTTTCAAAATTAAACATACGTTTTGATAACAATGGATAATCTACATCAGTATCCTTGAATTCTATTCTTTTACGTTCTAATAATTCTTTCATCATCTTGATACTATCTTGATATTCTGGTTGATAATAAACATTATTATTTTCATTTGGATCTTTCACCAAATCATAGAATTCTGCACCAACAGGAGACCACCTATTGTTTTGTTTTCTATCAACTGATTTTCCTAAAGGCATCCCATAGTACATAACAAGTAAATACTCTTTAGTTCTTACACCATAATGAGCTGGAGTATTTGCGCATCCATTTGCCCAGTATCTATAATATTCAACATTTTCCCAATCTTCTGGAGTTTGCCCCATTAAATTTTTTCTAAAACTTCTTCCTTGCATTCCTGGATGTTTTTTTATTCCAGCATAATCAAGAAGTGTAGGTGCAAAATCTATTACAGTAACAATATCTTCACATCTTGAAGAAGGTTTAATTTCTTTAGGATATCTTATAATTAAAGGCATTTTAGATGATTCGTTAAATATCCACCTTTTATCATCTAAAGTATGTTCTCCTAAGAATAATCCTTGGTCTGAGGTAACTATTACAACCGTATTATCAGTAAGATTCTTCTCATCTAAATATTTTAATAATTTTCCAATATTTTCATCAACACCTGCAACAAGACGAAGATATCCACCTGTCTCAGTTTGATAATTTTTTATCATGTTTAATTCTTCTTCTTTTGTGTATGTATCCTCCTTATATCCAGGTTTTAACATACCAAAATCTCTAGCAGAAATGTCTCTAGAATCTCTATTTGGTAAAAAGTTATCAGGAGGAAGTATTTGTTCATCCTTAAAATAATATGGATTTTTTTCCTTCTTTTTTTCATCAAAGTATTCTAAGGCATATTTAGGATTATAACCAATATTTGGCACATGTGGTGCCTTTTCATGAATCATAATCATAAATGGTTTTTCCTCATCTCTATTATCTAACCAGTCTAAGGCCATTTTCATTGTTAAGTCCGTACTAAACAAATGTTCATCCCCATTTTTATTTCTAGCATTACTTGTATCTAATGGATCAAGACCTTCTGGCTGTTTATAGCATCTGTTAAACTGAGCATATGGTTTTTCATTTGGATCAATGCTTTGTCCATTAACAAACTCTCCCATATAAAATCTCTCATTTTCATCATATTTTGGCCATACGGGTGCCGGATTAGCACTACTTTCTATACTCCAAATATCACACCATTTAAAATATATTTTTCCATTATCCCAAATACGATCCCATCCATATCTGCCTTGCCCTCTCATTATATTGTAATAGCTAAACCCCTGAGGTTCTGTTCCCAAGTGCCATTTACCTACTAAAGCTGTTTCATACCCAGCTTCTTGCATTAATTTTGGATAAGTTATGGTTTGTGGATTTAAAACATCTGACAAAGTATGAACTTTATTAATATGTGAATATTGTCCCGTAATAATACAAGCTCTACTTGGTACACATATTGCGTTAGTACAATACGAATTAGCAACAATCGTTCCTTCTTTAGCTAATCTATCCATATGAGGTGTTTGAAACACATCTTTAAAATTACCACCAATACTACTTATCGCTTGAGAAGTTAAATCATCACACATGTAATAAACTATATTTAATTTTTCTTGTTTTTGATTTTTGTTATTTAACATCTAATGTCCTCCAAAATTTAAAAAATACTAAAAAAATAATACTTATTATTCTGATTATTAACCGCCCTTTCTAAATGCATTTTAAAACATCTGTTTGACTTTCTTATTGACTTAATTATTTGAAATCTAGTTTATACGAGTATGCAGTGATAAAGATTAATAGAATAACTATGATTAATCATATTTTTTAACACCACTTGTTATTAAGATTATAACAAAAAAACTCATTTTTTCAAATAAGTTTTTTAGATTTTATTACCATTCGTTTATAAATATTAAAAAATATTTAATTATGGTTTTATAATTGTTATTAATGAAATAACAATCAAAATAATAATTTGATTTTCAGATAATTCTTCGAGACATTTTTTTGTCACCTGTAATTCATTAATAATTAGCAATCCATCAACATTTAACACTCTATAACATTCATTAAGTGCATCTCGATAATTTCCAGTATTGTATTGAATATTTATAAGACCATGTCGAGATGAAATAACATCTATAGAGCTATCATCAAATGGCATATTACATATGCTAAATGCCATTGCGGTAGCATTTTTATACTCTGTTTTTTGTAACATTTTAAACCACGTATTCATTAGATAAGGGCTTATATCAGAGATTATTACTTTTGCATTAGGATTACTTACTAAATAAGCAGTTCCAAATCCTCCTGTTGGACCAGAATACACTTCAACTATATAACCATTTTTATTCTTAGTTAATTCAACAACTTTATTAAATGTTACCTTACTCGAAAGATATTCGTTATTTTTATCGCTCATTAACCACTTGGTATCACTAAATCTACTAGGTCAAATTATTTCTTCTAAATCTTCATCATCTTGCCAGCTGTCAATAAAGTCATTATCAACAAAATTTACAAATTCATCATTATAACTTACATTATTCATTTTCAAGATATTTCCAAATTTATTTTCCATTCTAGTGTCCTCAATTTTTTCATTGTAACAAGTATTAATTTTCCTTGCTAGAAAACATCGAAATCATTGATGTCTCTACTGAGGATTAGATATTATTATTTTCTATCGTCAATAAATTCAATTAAAACATTTGGATGTTCCTCTTTATAAAAATTTATAATCTTCGCTATTTCCAGATTTATATAAGTTTTATTCTTATAAACATTAATTATTGGTTTAAATGTTAAGCATAATCCATCAATGGTGCTTTTTCCAATATTTTTAATAGTTGCCTTCATTAAAAGCGATTCATATGTCTTAATGAATTTTTCTCCATTAAACATAGACGTTATACTAAAAAATTCATTTTGTAATTGAATTAATTGAAGTTTTCCTATTAAAGTATTACTATCCGGTTCTTTAATATTATTAAAATCAAAATTGTCTAGATTCTCGTTCACAGAGATTTTAATATCTTTTAATGTATTATAATCTATTCCTTTACCTTCGCATTCAACATTACAGCAAAATTTTTTATCTAGTCGAATGATAATCTTATTTAAATAATTTTTATCCTTGAATAATTCAATAAAATAATCTATTGCTAAAGAAATAACTTCGTTAATATTCTCTAGTGTATTTGCCCGCGCCGTTTCATTTTCAAGTAATTCGTCTATTTCAAAATCATTTTTTGTTTTTTTAACTATTTTTCTAATTTTTCTATTCATAAAAAATCTAATAATTTTAAATAAAAATCCCTCTTTAACTCCTTGTTCCTCTTGATTAAACAATTCGCCATTAAAGTCCATGCTAGCCACAAAATCCTTAATTAATTCTTCGGGATTAGTTCTCTTGTTTAAATCGATAATGTAATCATAATATTCAAGATCATGAATAATAATCGGAACTTCTTTACTAAACACTTCTTTTATTACCCCTGTATTTCTTATTTTAATTGCAATTGTAGATAAAAGCTCTGCTAATTCTTTATATCCGCTAGGACCTGCAGCAATATAATTCATTGATTCGTCATACACATCTTCCAACTCTTTACCTACATTATTTACACCAATACTTTTTAAATATTCTAACGCTTCGTCAATTTCGGCACTTGTCTCAATCACATCAATCGTATTTTGAGACCAAAAAGCATAATTCCAACGTTCTTCGCTAATAAGTGGGGCAAAATTACAATCATTTTCTGTATTGTAACTTACATATAAATGTGGCATATTCTCATCGATTTGATTCATATGTAGAAAAAATGAAATAGCATAGCCATTAGTAGGCTTTAATTCTTTTATTATTTGATATAGTTTTTGATATAGTTTTTCTTCAAAATTCATATTTATTTCCTCCTATTATAAATAGTCTTTTCTAAAACAATTATATCAAAAAAACTCATCTATTTCTAGATGAGCTTCAAGTTTCAAATTTGGCAACTGAAGTTTTTTAAATGAAAAAATCCAGTTAACATCTTAATCATTGATTTTTCTACTGGAAATTTTATATAACAACTTACTTTATGACATTCATTTTAACGTTTTGCTGTTTCTAATATTTCCATTTGCTTTATTGCAAATTTATCATATGAGATCGTTTAATTCTAATGAGCTTACGTAGTTGTTTCATTAAAACTAAATAAACCATTTTGGATATCTTAACTTAAAGAATCTATTAACTTAAAAAGGTTATCAAATTGTTCATTTCCATTATTTATTAAATCTTGTTTAGTCGTTGCTTCATTTTAATAAATTATAATACTTTTAAGTATATAAATTTTCGCGGAGTTTGATATGTCTACCGAAAATTCTATATTGGAACTTGCTATAGAATATATTATTTTATTAATTTCATATTCCCTTGAAATCAAAAATATGTTTTGTTTTTCTTAATTTAAGCATGTCATGATTTTTTCTATAAAATCATTTTCAATTTTTTTAACACTTTTTTATTATAATCTATTTTCATTATTTCATTTGCATAAATAAAAATATGCTTATCTATTTCTTCAATTTTAATTATATCCTTTTTATAAATTATAGTTTTATAAGATAATGTTTTGTGTAACATTTTCTTTTCAGTAATAACTAGTTTTCCTCCAATTTTTTCTATAAAATTTTTTTTAATTAACGGTAATATTAATCCAACCGAAATAGGCATCGACAGTACCGTGAGAGGAAAAGAGATAGCTTTAAATGCAAATATCCAGATAACCATCAACAATAAACATCCGATAAAAATAAAAATACTATTTAAGAAATTCACTAATGTATAAGAATACTGAAATTCTTTTTTTTCTTTTTTATTAACATAGTTATTGTTATCTATATTTCCTATATAAAATGTTTTAAGCAAATGATATACAGCATTATCAAATAGGTAGCAAATTTTTTTAATATTATCTCCACAAAATTCTGTTTTGTCCAAATAGACATCTATAAATTCATCATTGATAATTACAGCAGAAACATTTGACCATAGAAATTGATGAGGTATTGATAGAAATTTTTTATTCATCTTAACCTGCCCGAAACTAGCAACTAAAACATTATTATCCAGATCATATAATTTCATCTGCTTTGGTTGTATTAAATTATATTCTTTGTAAATATTATTTTCATCTCCAAATGTTCTTACTATATCATAATCAACATATTTATAAAGTGACAAAAATGCAGGAACTGATCCTATAAATAATGCTCCTTCTACAATCATAATGATAATTGCATATAAAGGAACATTATCATTGTATAAACTTGCAAAAATTATAATAGTAGACATCAAAATAATGAACATTAATGCTACTGTTAGTAAAACTATTTTTTGTACTTTATGCATATTTTTTCTCCTATACTCCAACTTCTATCTCTTTTTTAAAGAAGCTAAATCTCTTATTATTTGTAGACTAAATGAATATTTTTCTTTTCTAATGGTATTAAAAACCATTTAGTAGAAGCAATGCAATACTTCCTCCATCTTTTCAATAGTTTTCTTGCCATAATACTGCCAAAGTATTTATCAACATAACCTTTTAGATTTCGCTTGATAATACAAAAAAGTATGATTACTTTATTTATAAACCTTTACGTACTACCTAATATATCTTCAAAAGGATAGTTATTTTACAATTATTGATTTGTACTCTTAATTTCAACATTTAAATTTGTTATTTTCAAATTTTTCATACTACTCAAAAATTTTATAAATTTTGAAAATCCATAATCTTTATAATTTATTCCTTCATTTTTTAATTTTGTTTGCAATTGACCAATGTTTATTTTTTTATTTTTTTCTTTAAATATTATTTCAATTATTTTATTTTCTATTTTTAAGTCATTTTCTAATTGTTGTATTTTGCTAACAGCAAACAATGTTGTTTTATCATTTGCAACCTCAACCTTTAATCCTTCAATTGAGGAAATGAATTTGCGCATTTGATTATAACCGTAATTTTTTTCATCGAAATCATTATAAAGTTCAAGAATTTGCTCTTTTAATTGAGAAATTAAAATTTTTCCCCTTAAAGATACAATCTCTTTAATCTTTATTATTACTTCATCAGTTTCATTCATATCTTTTGAAACCTCAAAAGCCTCATCAGAAATATTTTCTAAATACTTAAAAGACGTACATGCTTTTCTTAGTGCTTCTACTGTTTCCTTATTACCTATTCCGATTACCTCTTTGTTGGCTTCTCTTAATCTCATACATAATCCAGTAAAGTCGGAGTCACTTGAAACAATAACAAAACCATTTAAGTATTCTTCTTTGTATAAAATATCCATTGCATCTATTATTAATGTACTGTCAGAAGCATTCTTTCCTTTTGTGTAATTAAATTGTTGAACTTGCTTAATTGAGTATTCCAAACATACATCTTTCCAATTAGAGAAATTAGTAAAATCTCCATAAACTCGTCTTATTGGTGTTTTTCCAACACTACTTAGTTCCTCAAAAATATTTTTAATATATTTATGAGATACATTATCCAAATCTATTAATACCGCAAACTTTTTATCTAATTCTATATTCATTACACATTCCCCCTATTATTTAAAATATTATAGGTTCATTATACACTAACATTGATTTTTCTTATATATAGAACTATAATAAACATTAACAACTTAACCATTAAAAGGAGCTTCTATGAAAAATATACATAAAGATTTAAGAAAGGTAGCTTTATTTGCTAAATTATTTGCTAGTTTTAAAAGTGAAAAGCAATTTGTCAAAACACAAAAAATGACAAGCAAAATCTTTAATGGTAAAAAATCAAAAGATTTAAGTTACGAGAAATTATTCATAACTACAAAAGATAATGAAAAGTTAAGAATTTGCATTTATAAGTCTATAGAACCAAAAGATAATGCTGTTGGACTTCTTTGGATTCATGGCGGAGGATATGCGATTGGTGCCCCAGAACAAGACATAGATTTTATTAGAAGCTTTATAAAAAATACTAATTGTGTAGTTATTGCACCAGATTATACACTTTCACCAATAAAACCATTCCCTGCTGCTTTAAATGATTGTTATAATACTTTATTATGGATAAAAGATAACGCAAATTACTTAGGAATAAACGATAGTCAAATATTTGTTGGCGGCGATAGCGCTGGTGGTTGTTTAACAGCGGCAGTAAGCCTTTTATCACGTGATAAAAAAGAAGTAAACATTGCTTTTTAAATGCCAATTTATCCAATGATTGATGATAGAATGATAACCGAGTCTTCAAAAAATAATACCTCCCAGTTTGGTCTTCTAAGTCTAATAAAGTAGCTTGGAAAATGTATCTTGGTGATTTATATGGGTCTAATAATATTCCTAAATATGCCGCACCAGCAAGAGAAACTGACTATTCTAATCTACCGCCAACTTATACTTATGTTGGCACAATTGAGCCATTCTTTGATGAAACAAAAAATTATGTTGAAGAATTAAAAAAAGCCAATGTGCCAATACATTTAAATATTTACGAAGGCTGCTTTCATGGTTTTGATATTTTAGGTAGTAAAACAAATATTGGAAAAGAAGCTAGAAATGCTCTTATAGAAAATTTCCAATATGCCACAAACAATTATTTTAAAAAACAAACTGATGTTAAATTATAAAGGCTATCATAAAAATGATAACCTTTTTTTAATATATGACATATCTTATTTTTATAAAGTTCACTTTATAAATGAATCTTCATTTGTCTTATTATAATATTTTTATTTTCAATTGTTTATTATATTATTTCAAAATATTTTCTAATTCATTTACTAGATATTCTAATCTTTTAACAACAGCTAAGAACGGTTCTTTACTCGTTAAATCAACACCAGCTTTTTTTACTATATTTACTGGGTAATCATTTCCGCCACTTTTTAATAAATTAACATAATTATCTAAAGCATCAGGTTTCTTATTTTTTACATCATCATAGATTTGTAAACTTGCTGAAAAACTAGTTGCATATTGGTAAACATAAAAAGGAGAGTGGAAGAAGTGTGGAATATATGCCCAAACAAATTCCTTATATTGCTCTTCGTTTAAATCAATACCATAATATTTTAAATATAAATCTTTCATTATATTAGATAAAACATTGGCAGTTATAGTTTCTCCAGCTTCAGCTTTAGAATGTGCTTGATACTCATAATCAGCAAATAATGTTTGACGATAAAATGTTCCAATTAATCCATCAATTGAAGATTGCAATAATGCTAGTTTAACATTATCATCTTTACAATTTTCCATAAAATAGTCTAATAATAATTGTTCATTAAACGTAGAAGCTATTTCGGCAACAAATATTACATAATTTGATGTTGCGTAAGGTTGATTTTCACTTGAATATAAAGTATGCATAGAATGTCCAGCTTCATGAACAACCGTAAAGGCATCATTCATATTATCATTATGATTTAATAATATAAAAGGACCGTTTTCATATGTACTTGTTGAATAAGCGCCTGTTCTTTTTCCATCATTTGTATGGACGTCGACTCTACCTTCTTCTAAAGCTTTTTTAGCGTGTTCTAAAAAATCAGGACTTATTTTCTTACATGAATCAAAAAACATTTCTTTACATTCTTCATAAGAATATTTTTGATCTGTTTTTGTAAATTGTAAAAATCTATCATATGTATGTAATTTATCAATTTTAAAATATTTCTTTCTTAAATCTAAATATTTCTTTAAAACGTTAGTATTTTCTTTTACAGTATTAGTTAATGATAAGAAAACATCTTGAGGAATGTTATTACTGTATAAGAATGAATGTAGTGAATTCTCATAATTACGATTTTTAACTCTTGCAATATTTCCTTGAATTATTCCATTATATATACCAGCAAAAGTATTTTTATGTTTAGCATAAAATTTAAAAACAGCTTCAAAAACTATTTTTCTATCCTCTTGATTAGCTAAAGTTTCTAAATAATTTCTAAAGTTAGATTCATTAACAATAATTTTTTCGCCCGTTGATAATACAAGCTCTGTACTATCATTATCAGCTACCGCTAGTTGATCATATAAACGATTATTATTTCCTAATGCTTGTGAATAATTAGCCATTATATATTCTATTTTTTCATCAAAAATAAATTTTTGATTATGAAATAATTTATCAATAGCATAAGCTTGTTCTTGCATTTTTCTGCTTTCTTTAAGCCATTTATCAAATTTTTCTTTTCCGTTTGCTAAAAGCTCACTTGATGCAAATGAACTAGCCGCAACAATATTATTGTATGTACTATAAATTTGACCATAATAATCTTGGCTAGTAGTATCTTTTTGATTTTTATCATAATTCATTGAGGCATAAACATATAACTTTTCTAATTTTTTAGATACTTCATCTTCAAAATCAAAATACTTTAAAATGTTTTCTAAACTATTAAGTGTTCCTTTGAACGTTTCATATTTTTTAGCTGTTTCCTGAATATCTTTTAAATCTTTTTTCCATTCATCAATATTTTTATAAATCAATTCTAAATTCCATTTATTCATAATAATCTCCTATCTTGATACATTTATTGTATCCCATTTTTTAACAATAATTATAACACATTATAGGATATTATTAAAGAAAAAATCGCCAGTTATTGGCGATTAGTTTCTTGTTGATATAATTGTTTTAAATTCAATGTTCTTTATAAAATCATTTATTATTAATTCTGTTTTTTCTAAAGCTGCTTGTATTAATGGTTTATCATCATTAGAAAACTTACCTAATACATAATCAACTACTGGAATTACTTCACTACGATCGATACCAATTTTAATTCTTTTATAATTTTCCGTACTTAAGTGATTGTTTATGCTCTTTAATCCATTATGTCCGCCACTAGAGCCTTCGCCCCTAACTCTGACTTTCCCAACCGGTAAAGATAAATCATCTAATATTACAATAATATCTTCTACGTTTATCTTATAGAAGTTCATTACTGCTCTTACACTTTCACCACTTAAATTCATATATGTAACAGGTTTTAAAAAAATTGCCTTTTCCATTCCGATATTTGTCGTTCCAACAAATCCTTTAAATTCTGTTTTTAGTTTAAAATCAATATTATTTCTTTGCGCAAAGTAATCTAAAGCCATAAATCCGACATTATGTCTTGTATTTTCGTATTGGTTTCCTGGATTACCAAGTCCAACTATTAATTTCATTATAATAATTCTCTTTTTGATTTGTCGTAAGTATAAGTAAATAATCCACTTAATGGTTCATCACTTAAAATACGTAATATACCGTGACCTAATAAAGATCCAACTGATAATATTTTAATTTTATCAATTCTTTTTTCAGGAGCTAAATATATAGTATTAGTAATTATTAATTCCTTTAAAGGGGAATTTTGAATTCTTTCAATCGCTGGGCCTGATAATACTCCATGAGTACAAGCTGCATAAACTTCTTTAGCTCCTGCATTTAATAATGCTTGAGCACCTATTGTTAATGTTCCACAAGTATCACACATATCATCAACTAAAATACAAGTTTTACCTTCAACAGAACCGATTATATTCATAACTTCAGCTTTATTAGGTTCTGGACGGCGTTTATCAATAATAGCCATCGGTGCTTCTAAAACTTTAGCAAATTCTCTTGCGCGAGTTGTTCCACCATGATCTGGAGATACAACACAAACATCTTGTAAGTTTAAATCTAATAAATAATTAACTAATGTAGGTAATCCTAAAAAGTTATCAATTGGGATATTAAAGAATCCTTGGATTTGAGCAGCATGTAAATCCATAGCGATAACTCTTGTAGCTCCGGCTACTTGAATTAAATCCGCAACTAATTTAGCAGAAATAGGTTGTCTACTTCTTGCTTTACGATCTTGACGAGAATATCCGTAATAAGGTATAACACAGTTAATAGTTTTAGCGGAAGCTCTTTTTAAAGCATCAATCATTACTAACATTTCCATTAAATGTTCATTTACCGGATTGCTTGTTGGTTGAATAATAAATACATGATGTCCACGTACTGTTTCATTAATATTAACATTAATTTCACCATCAGCAAAACGTAATACATCTAAAGATCCTAATGGAATTCCTATTGAATCTGCAACTTCTTGTGCAAGTTCTCTATTTGCACTTAATGAAAATAACTTTACTTTTTTACCTAATAATATTGACATTTTCTCTCTCCTGATATTACAGCGTAATTTTCAATTATATTATATCAAGATAATCAATTTAAAACAAATGTTGTAAGCGATTTACTAATGAAAATTTTTAACTTTTGTGTAAATTACTTTATAGTTTTTATCTATTTTGTCTATATTTGGTATATTATGACTAAAAATAAATAATGTTGGACCGCTTCCGCTCATGAAAACTTTATTACTTCCAGAAAGTAAATCATATAAAGTTTTTAATTCTTTAGATATATTAAAAGATACTTTTTGTAGGTCATTAAAAATATTATCTTCAATTAAATTATTATTTCCACAACAAATGCCTTTTAAAATATTATCAAAATTTTGAATTCTATCAATTGGTTCATATTTATAATTAGAGAATATATCTTTTGTACTAAAACCAAAGTTAGGTTTAATCAACGTGCAATCTATTTCATTAAAATGAAAATTAAGTGTTTTTACGATTTCACCACGACCAGTACATAATGCTAATTTTTGATAAACACAAAACGGCATGTCCGAACCTAATTTAGCACTTAAATTTGCTAATTCATCTAAAGATCTATTTGTTTCAAATAATCTATTTAATCCTCTTAGACAAGCAGCAGCATCACTTGAACCACCAGCTAGTCCTGCTTGTAATGGAATGTTTTTCTTTAAAGTTATTTTTACTCCTTTAGTTATATTATATGTTTCAAAAAATAACTTTGCTGCTTTATAAACAAAGTTATCTTCAATATTGATATCGCTTTCTAATTCAATGCCACTTTCAATTAGTTCAAATGTTAATTCATCATATAAATCAACAGGAACCATCAAGTTAGTAACTTCATGGTATCCATCTAATCTTTTTTCTTTTACTTCTAATGCAAGATTTATTTTTGCATATGCTTTTTCTACTATCATAATTCACCTGCTACAATAATAATCTCATTTTTCCATATGATTCTACTCCGCTTATTCCACCAGATTTAACCGCTGAATGCGAATATATTTCTACGCCACTTACTAATTCAGATAATGCTGTAGTTGCGGCCTTTATTCCAACTATTGCCGGATCATATGCATCAATATTAATTCTTTTTGGACTGCTAGCAAAATTTGCTCCAGCAGCAATTAATGCTTCAAAATTACTTTGACACGCTCCAGCAAAAATAAAGATATGATCTTTACTATATTTTTTTCTAATTTCTTTTATTGCTTTAATATAGTCTAGTGTATTTGTATAATTGTTTAGATCCTTAATATCTTTTTTATTAAAAGAATCGTGCCCTGTTAAAATTACTATATCCGGATTAACTTGTTCAATTAAACTAACAATATGTTTATAAAAATCTGGTTCATCCAAAAATACTCCATAAGCATAAATTCCTATTTCTTCATATAGTTTTAAACATTTTTTTAAATATGATTGATCACTATCTATATGTAAAATTTTTCCAGTTAAATGTCTAGACTTTTTTTTATTACTTTGGATCACTTGTTGGTAATAATCCATATCCTTGCTATCTAAGCGTTGAATTTCATCATGTTCAATTAAAACTAAATCATCTAATGGAGCTGTAGCAAATAGTCTTATATAAACACCTTCTAATATTGCTGTGTTGTTCACAATCTTTCTTATCCTAAATATGATATCTTTATTGTAAGAGATTCTACCAACAATATCATTAATCTTCATTTATATCACCTATATTAAATTATGATAAAATGATTATTTTGTTAATTCATCTGTTAATTTTACAAAATCTTCAATACTTAACACTTCAGCTCTAACTTCTTTATTTAAACCAATTTTTTCTAAAGCATCATATACCATTTGTTTTGTGATATTACCTTCTGCTAAATTATTAGCAAGTGTTTTTCTTCTTTGACTAAAACTTTGTCTAACTAATTTAAAAAAGTAAGCTTCATCTTTAACATTATATTTAGGCTTATCAAATAAATCTAATCTAATAACAGCGCTGTCTACCCCAGGTTTTGGAATAAAAACATTTGAGGATACATGCATAACCTTCTTAGCTTCAGCACGGTACTGTATTGCAACACTTAAGGCATTATAATCCTTTACATCTGGTTTTGAACATATTCTATCAGCTACTTCTAATTGCATCATCATTACATATCTTTTTATTAAAGTTGTAGCTTCTAATAAGTTTAAAATAATTGGTGTTGTTATATAGTAAGGTAAATTAGCAACTAAATAAATTTTTTTACTATCTGGAAAATATTTATTAATATCTTGATTAATATCTACTTTTAATATATCTTGGTTTACTACTCTTATGTTATTAAAACCCTTTAAATTTTCATCCAAAATAGGTATTAAATCTGAATCTATTTCATAACATAATACTCTTCTTGCTTTATTTGCTAAATGTTCAGTTAAAGATCCTAATCCCGGCCCAACTTCAATAACATCTGTTTCATTATCTATTTCAGCACTAGAAACAATATTTGATAAGACATTTTGGTCTATCAAGAAATTTTGTCCAAATTTTTTCTTAATAAAAAAATCATTATCCTTTAAGATTTTACTTGTTATTGTTGATTGCCCTATATTATTTTTCATTAGATCACTCTTTTCATATATTAATATATCATATATTAACAACAAACTAAATAAAGAAAAGTAAAACATTTAATTTTTATATAGATTTATATTGTATGTTAATCATACATTTTCTTTATTAATAAGCCATAACCCTAAGTTTATATAAGATTTATGAATATTATAAAAAGAGGGGGTGAAAAAATGAATTGTAAAAACATATTTAGATTTAAAAAAATAGATGAACAAACAAAGGTAGGATTAGCCAATGCAACTTTCATTTTATATGGTAAAAATGGGTTTAAACAAAAAAGAACTACAGGTCCTTGTGGATATGTAGAATTTGATAATTTATGCCACGGATACTACAGTATAAAAGAAATAGAAGCTCCAGATGGATATGAGTTAAATACAGAAATAATAGAAATATATATCGATAGTTGTGGTAATGTTTATATATTAAACGAGAACTATGAAATACCAAATTCTAGAATATATGTTCCTAAATGTAAAGTCACAATATTTTTAAAAGATGGAAAAGGATTCTTTGAGTTACCTAATATCGAAATAACTTTAAACAATGGAATTAAAGATACCGATTATTATACTGATACTGATGGTAAAATCGAATTAGAATTAGAAGATGGTGAATACATAATAAAACAAACATCATGTTTAGAGCATTATATCGAATATAAGCAAACACATCTTATAAAGGTGGTTGATGGTATTGCTATTATTGATAATTTTGAAAATAATATTTTAATTATTTATAACAATATGTGTCCAAATTTAAAAATAATTACAGAAAGTGAAACAGGAACTATAATAGCAAATGCTAAATTTAAACTTATTAGTGAAGATGGTATAACTGTTAGTGAAGAGACAACAGATAGCTTAGGTGAGGCATATTTTAGATATTTAAATGAAGGTATTTATACACTTCAACAAATAGATACACCTATAACATATCACAAAGATACATCTATCTATTCTATTCGAGTTGATATGTGGGGATTTATTTATATAAATGAATCTCATATAGACACTCTAATAATTAAAAACATTAGAAAAAGAATAAACATAGTTGCAAACAAAATATGGGATGATAATAATGATTCCACAGGCATGAGAATTGGAGTTGTTGATATACAATTATTCCAAAATGGGAACTATCTGGAAACAGCTTATCTAGTAAACCCAGAATTCACTCATACATTTACACCAGTACAATATGATGATGATGGAAACTTATATAATTACACAATAGATGAACCAGACGTTCCAGAAGGTTATACAAAAAGTGTTTTCGATTTTACTATTATTAATGAAATCAATTCACAATATGTTGTAGTTTATCACAAAGATGCTGGTTCTAATCAAATAATTGCTGAAGAGGTATTCTATGTATACTATAATGAAACAAAAACATTTTATGCAAAATCATTTATTGGTTACCAAAACGAAGGAAATACTTCAGTGACACTTTATAATATTCGAGAAGATAAAGAAATTGATTTTTGGTATAGAAGATTAGCAAGTTAACAAAAAAAGAAGTGAAATAATCACTTCTTTTTTCATTATTAATTATTACTATTGCTTGTTGTTTTAGCTTGTGTAGTAGTATTGTTTGTATTATTTGTTTCTTCAATACTTAATTCACATGAAGCTTCGGCAGCCATTCTTCTTGCAACATTAACACATTCGTCTTTAGAAGCAAAGTGTTGTTGTTGAACATTACCATTTTGGTCTTGAATTTCCCATTTTCCTGGTTGTTCTTTGCATGGTCTGCATGTAACTTTATTATTTTTCATTTGTTTTTCCACCTTATATTTTTTTTAGAGATTTTTATCTCTAATATTATTATTAACAAAAAATATAAAATTATATTGGAAAAGTTTATAAAATTACAATTTATTTAATTCTTTTTTTAAATCATCTTCTGTTATTCCAAACATTTCTAATCTTTTTAAAAATGTTTTTGCATTTGGTTTACCAATATTAAAAATATTTGATAAATATTCGCGTAATTTAGCGCTATTTTCATTACCTATTAATTTTAATTCAAATAATAAAGAAAATGATATATCACTTTTCTTATCGGTTGGAGTTAATAAATTACATAGAGATTCATATATATCTTCTTTTGACGCATGTTCAATACCAACTTTTTTCTTATTTGAACTAATGCATTTATTTTTTTGTAAAAATGCATGTTTTGCGTTTGGAATTAATTGAGTTATAATTGATCTTATTTTTTCACCAGGTCCATCTGGATCTAGGAATAAAATTATATCATTTTTGACACTTGCTTCTTTAATCATTTTCAAAGTTTCTTGAGAAATTTCTCTACCATTAGTGATTATTACATTTGCTTCAGGTAAAACTTCCTTAATTTTATTTAAATCATGTTGACCTTCAACAATAATTACTTCATTAAATTTCATTTAAATATTACCATAAAAAACACGGACAGATTTTTTTCTTCCACTTGATACAAGACCTTTAATAATTGGCGAAAAATCTTCAAGTGAAACTATTGAACCATCTTGTTTTTCAATTTTAATATCATTAATATCAAAAGATTTAGTTTGATCAACATGCAAATATGCAGCTTGGCTTACTGTAGATTCATAATAACAATATCTAGATAATAAATTATCGTTTAGATATTTTTTTCTTAGTTCTTCTAGTTTTTCTAAATCTGAATCTACATTTATTTCTTTATATTCAAATAATTTTCGATTTTGAAAGTCATTACTCAATTTTGATAAAATTTTATCTTTCGAAAATGAAAGTTGCTTTATCATACCATTTACATAAGCATCATCTAGATTAATATAACTATCTAAATCATTATTGTCTTTCATTACATTAATAAAAGAACTAATATTAGCATCTATTTCTTCATTATTTTCGACTAAATCCTTTAGTCTAGTGTATATGCTTTGTAAAATTAATTCATATGCTCTGGCAGTAGGATGAAAATAAACTTGCCAGTACATGTGATATCTACTCATAATGTAAGATTCAATTGAGTGTACTCCAGAAGCTCTAAAAATTACCTGTTTATCAATAATCTTCATACTTCTTACTAGTCTATTTACATCAATTGTTCCATAAGTAGCGCCAGTAAAATAAGCATCCCTTTGTAAATAATCCATTCTATCAACATCAAGTTGCGATGAAGTTAAAGCCTCAATAAGAGGATACTTTCCAAGATGTAAGATGACATTTGCAACATCATTAGCTAAATTACTATATTTACTTAGAACTTCATTAACTTGTGTATTTCCTAAAATAAGTTTAGCTGACATCGCCTCATGCGAAATTGACATTACATGCTCAAATGCATGAGAATATGGTCCATGACCAATATCGTGTAATAATGATGATATTAAGAAAATCAATTTTTCGTACTCATTCATATTTTCATTAATGCATGATACAGATTCACAAATTCTTCTAGCCATTTCATATGTTCCTAGACTATGTGCAAATCTCGAATGTTCAGCAGTATGGAACACCATACTAACTCCACTTAATTGTCTAATTCTTCTTAATCTTTGAACTTCTTTTGTATCAATTAAATCTGATATTATTTTATAGTCAACCGTAATGTATCCATATATAGGATCTCTAAATACTTTTTCTCTTTCAAATTTTTCAAACATTTTACTCACTCGTTTCTAATAAAAATTCTTCCATAAAATTTTTTGAGGCACTTCCTAAATTAATATCATCTTTATTTAAATAATTTCTCATACTTAAGCGATAATTACCATTTATAAATCCCCATAACTGCGGCAATTTATCTGGCGAAGATTCAGATGACACACCGGTTAAAGCAACAAAAGTATCTATAAAATCAGTGTCCGTTTTTCTAGATAAAACAGTAGATTTTAAATAATAAATTTTTTCTATTTCTAGTTTTTTTGCATTCTCATCAAAATAACCAACATTATTAAGGCAAACAGAACATTCTGGTTGACCATAGTATAAAATAAAAGATTCTTTACTATTGATTTTTTCATATAATTCTTCTTTTGTAATTTCAAAATAAACATTATCTTCTTGTAGTGGTTTATCAGTTTCCCACGACATTATATAACAGTTAAAAATGGTGTCATTGCAAGGTTTTTCATAGCATGATGTAGTGTGTATGCTTAATACAAAAAGCAATAAAAATATTATAATTTTTTTCATTATTTTTAGAAAATAAAGGGGCAAAAAAGCCCCTAAATTTTATTATTTAATTACTTCTAATAATTGCCCTTGTTTAACATCAAAAGCACAAGCATCATCAACATCAATATGGAAATCCATAGCAAAGTCTTTATTAACTCTACATAAAACTTCTGACATTACTCCACCTTTGCGTCCATCAACTTTAACACTAACAATTTGTCTATCTACTATTCCGTATTCTGCTGCTTCTTCTAATGATAAATGTATATGTCTATCTGCAACAATTACACCTTCATTTAAAACTACTTCTTTACCGTTTAATGGATTTACTAATTTACAAGCTCCACTTCCAGCAATATCTCCTGATGATCTGATTGGTCCAGCTATTTTAGCTTTTGTACATTCACTTCTTAATAATTCAACTTGTGATTGAGAACGAAGTGGTCCCAAAATTCTCACTTTCTCAATTGTTCTTCCTTTTGGATCTAAACTAACAACATCTAATTGTTCTTCGCAAGCATATTGTCCAGGTTGACTCAAATCAATTTTTTTTGTCAATTCTTTTCCTTCACCAAATAATACTTCAAAGTCTTTTTTTGATAAATGTATATGGTGTGCACTTACACCAACAGGTACTAATAATTTTTTCATTCTTACATCTCCATTCATGCATATATTATAACATAATACATAGATTTTTCAATATTTTAAGAATTAACTAAATATTTTGTCCAAATTCATCTATGTATACTTCCATTAAAGAAAAGGCTAATTTATTATCTTTTTGTAATAAAGCTTTAAGAATCTCTTTATGATAATAAATTTCAATGTTTGATTGAATTCCATCAATATCATATGTCGATAAATCAATTAAAGATTTAGATAAAGTATTTATTAGATAATTATTGCCAGTAATTTCCGCTAATTTTAAATGGTACTTTAAAACATTTTCTTTTAAAATACCAATATTACTTTTATTGTTTTCAATCTTTGATACTATCTGAACCAAATCTTTAATATCGCTTTCTAATATTTTTTCACAAACTATCTTACATATATTAGGTTCAAGGATTTTTCTTATTACATATATATCATTTAAAGAATTATATCCTTCTTTTTTTTCCACAATAACATTTGTCTTGTTACTCTTTACATATGACCCAGAACCAAAAATTGTTTCTACTAAACCAGAGGTTACCAAAACTTGTAATGAACTCCTTATAGTAGATCGACTAACTTCATATATTTTACAAAGTTCAAATTCAGATGGAAGTTTTTCTCCAATTTTCATTTCTCCGTTTATTATTTTATTTTTTAATTTTTCAGCAATTTGACTGCTTATATTTTTTCTTTCTAAATTTTCCATCTTACCCTCGTACCTGTATGACATGTATGTGTATTTATTATACCATTCATATATTTTAAAGCAATACAAATAGTCATTTTCGACAAAACTTCTAAAAAAACTTCAACATTTTTGAATTGTCATACAACTTTTGTGTTTTTTTTAGTTATTTTTTTAGTTGCAATTTCATATATTTTAATGGTAGGTGATATAGTGGCCGTTATAAAATATACCGAAGCAGAGGTTTCTTTACTTGCTCGTTTGATGAGAGCCGAAGCTGAAGGCGATGGTCAAAAAGGAATGCTATGCGTTGGTAATGTTGGTGTTAATAGAGTTAGAGCTAATTGCTTAGATTTTAAAAATATTAACACAATTTCACAAATGGTATTTCAATCCCCCGGTGGATTTGAAGCAACAACAAAAAGTTATTTTTATCAAGCTGCAAGAGAGCAAGATAAAAGACTTGCTAAAAAATGTATAAACGGAGAACGATTCGAACCAGCTACAAGATCTCTATGGTTTTACAATCCATTTGGGGCAGGCTGCAGAGCACAGTGGTTCGGTCAATGGAACTCTGGAGTGTACAAAAGTCATTGTTTCTATTCACCAGTAGAAAGCGAAAATTGCTATTAAAGGAGAGATGTTTATGAATTGTTATCAATACCCACCTTTCATGGGTTATGGAATGGGAGGCTATCCAACAATGCCTCAAGCTATGCCTCAAATGATGGGCATGCCAGGAATGTATGATCAAATTAGTGGAGCGCCAATGGGCGAACAAGAACAATCATATATAGAAAACATTTTACGATTAAACTTAGGTAAAACTGTTTCTGTTTATATGAATTTCGAAAACAGTCAATGGGGTTCAAAAATCTTTAAAGGGACATTAGAAGCAGCAGGAAAAGATCATATTATCATAAGTGATCCTAATACGAATATGAGATATCTTTTATTAACTATTTATCTTAATTACGTGACTTTCGATGAGGAAATAAATTATTATTATCCTTATCATCCACAAAATAAATAAACGGCTTAAATAAGCCGTTTTTATTTATTATTCCAAAATATTTCTAATTCTTTTTTTAATTGATTATCTAAATTTATTTTTCTAAAATGAGACCATTCTTTTGGCATTAAACTCCTGTATAATTGATAAGAAAATCTCTCATCAATTAAAATAACTACACCTCTATCTGATTCACTTCTAATAACTCTACCGGCCGCTTGTACTACTTTATTAAAGCCCGGAAAAGTATAAGCATAATCAAATCCAGATTCATACTTTTCATCAAAAAAATCTTTCAATAAATTATTTTCAAAATTGACTTGCGGAAGACCAACACCAACAATAATTACACCGCTTAATCTATCGCCAATAAAATCCATTCCTTCACTAAAAACTCCACCCATAACAAACAATCCTATTTTAGTGGTAGAATTATCATTAAACTTTTCAAAGTAAATATCTCTTTCTATATCCGTCATATTTGGTTTTTGAATAATCAATTCATATGGATAATCTAGTAATACATCTTTAACCATATCTAAGTACTGGTAAGATGGGAAGAATACTATATAATTGCCAACTTTAGAACTAGCTAATATATCAATAGTGTTAATTATTTCATCTAAAGAATTTTTTCTGTCTTTATATTTTGTGCTTATTTGATCTCTAATAATTAACTTTAAGTTATCTTTATCAAATGGCGAATTTAAAGTTAAAAATTTGCCCTCACCTTTTGTTAAAAGATCCATATGATACTTAATTGGATATAGTGTTGCACTAAAGAATACAGTGCCAAAACATCTAGTTTTGATTATATCTAACAAGAATTTAGATGCATCTAGACAATTTAAATTAACAACAAAATCATCTTTTTCTTTTCTAATCATAAACCTATGACTTTCTCCAAAAAGTTCACTTATCATTAAATAATCTTTTAAAATAAAATATTCTTCTAAGGCTTCGTCCTTGTTTTTAAACTCTTTATTATCAGAAAAAATAGTTTCACATTTATTACAAATACGTTTTATGCTTACATATAAATCATTATTCATAAATTTATCGAAAAATGGCGTATCTATGGCAATTTTATCATCATATGACTCAACAATTTCTAAACAATTTTTAATGTCATTTTTAACGGAAGGTTTCATGCTACTTAATGATTTTCTCAAGTTTATTAAATTTGTTGTCGATAAACTTGCTGAGTACATATCCTTGCTTCTACTTATTAAATTATGAGCCTCATCAATTAATAATTTTGGTTGATAATCATCAACATCAAAGTATCTAATTAAATGTGCCTTAGGATCAAACGCATAATTATAATCAGCAATTATCAAATCGCAAAAATATGATAAATATAAGGCATATTCAAAACTACAAATCTCATGTTTCATAGCAAAATCTTTAACAGTAGAAAAATCAAATAAATCTGTATGAGTAAAGATATCTTCTGTAGCATTTTTTAATCTATCAAAAAAACCTTTTGCATAACGACAATTATCCGGATCACAGTTTTTAA
>JAVBOS010000017.1:0-5538 GCA_031550255.1 Anaeroplasmataceae bacterium
CGTCTTTATTATTTACTTTTATAAAGTTAGAGTTTAAAACTGCTTTTAATCTATCAAGTAATCCTTTTTCAACAAATTGATCAAAGAATTCAATTTCTGATTTACCATTAGTTAATACATATTCAATAATATATTTAACCATTTTTTCCATACAATCCATATCATCAGCTAAATCAGCAAAAGCCATTTCTGGTTCAATCATCCAAAATTCTGAAGCATGTCTTTGTGTGTTTGAATTTTCCGCTCTAAAAGTTGGCCCAAATGTATAAACATCTCCAAATGCCATCGCAAATGTTTCAGCTTCTAATTGCCCAGAAACTGTTAAATTTGCAGATTTAGCAAAGAAATCTTTTTTATAATCTATTTTTCCATCTTCGTCCTTAGGAACATTATTTAAATCAAGTGTTGTAACTTGGAACATTTGACCAGCACCTTCAGCATCACTTGCGGTAATAATTGGTGTGTGTACATAAACAAATCCTTGATCTTGGAAAAATTTATGAATAGCATAAGCAGCTAAACTACGAACTTTAAAAACAGCATTAAATAAGTTTGTACGCGGACGTAGGTGCGCCACTTCACGTAAAAACTCTCTTGTATGTCTTTTTGGTTGAATAGGGTAATTTTCAGGACTATCACCTAACATTTCTACGCTTAATGCTTTTAATTCAAAAGTTTGATTAGCATTAGGAGTTAAAACAACTTCTCCTTTAATTGCGCAAGATACACCAACACGATATTTTTGAACATTTTCAAAATTGTTTAATTTTGAATCATACACAACTTGAACACTTTCAAAACATGATCCATCATTAATCATTAAAAATCCAAATTCTTTTTGAGCACGATTACTTCTAACCCACCCTTTAATTTCTAATTGTTTCCCTGCAAATTCAGTAGGATTTGCAAATACCTTTTTTAATAAGTCTCTCATTTTATCTTCTCCTTTAAAATAAAAAAAACGCCCTTAGATTAACTCTAAGGACGAAATGATCGCGGTACCACCTTAGTTCTCTATTACTAGAGCCCTCAATGTTGTTAACGCCAACGTACGGATAGTTCTACTTAATTTCTTCTATCACAAAAAAGCTGTTGTCCGGTAAAGCGCATGCTAATTTCCACCATCCATTAGCTCTCTAGTAAATTACTTTTACCATTCTTCTTTTTATCTGTTTAATATGTAATAATTTTATCACTACTATTATAATATTACAAGCCTATTATTTACATAGTAATTAAAAAATATGTAATCAAAATAACACCTAGAATAATACGATACCATCCAAATGGTTTAAAATCATATTTTTTAATAAATTGCATTAAAAATTTAATAACAATTAAAGATATCGCAAATGCTGTTAACATTCCAACCAACAAAAACATTACTTCATTACTAGATATACTGTAGTCCATAAAGTATTTTACACCCTTTAATAAACTTGCACCAAGCATAACTGGTATCGATAAGAAGAAAGTAAATTCTGCTGAAACAACTCGATTACATCCAATAAGCATTGCACCAAGTATTGTTACTCCACTACGCGAAGTTCCCGGTATTACTGATAACACTTGAATACAACCTATAATTAAGGCTGTTTTATATGTTAATTGTTTAATTTCATTTATTTTAAAATCTTTTTTCTTATTATAAATTTCAATCAAAATAAATAAAATTCCATAAATAACTAATGTAATTGAAACAGTTATAAAATTGTATAAATAAGCATCTAACCAATCATCAAATAATAATCCTATAATTGCTGCTGGTAGACATGCGACAATTACTTTAAACCACATTTGCCATGTTTCATTTTTCTCTTCTTTTGTTTTTTTATTACTTAAAGGATTTAACTTATAAAAGAAACAAACAACAACCGCAATTATTGCTCCAAGTTGTATTGCAACTAAAAAGAAACTCCAAAAAGCATCACTAAAAGATTCTTTTACATTTAATAGTTCTTCTAGTAATATCATATGCCCTGTACTACTTATTGGTAACCATTCTGTAATACCTTCAATAATTCCAAACAATATTGCTTTAATAATATCCATAAATACCATCTTTCTTCACTAATTGTTCAAGTGAAAACTATATGAATTATACCATAACTAAACTAATGGTGCTAATACACTTAAAATAAATTCAAACATTTTAACAAAAATAGATCTGTTTTTCCACTTTTCATAAATGATTTCTTCACTTTCGCCAATCGCGTTATCATAGTCAATTGCCATCTCTTTTATTTGAGAATCTTTGATTAATAAAACTCCACATTCAAAGTGTAAGAACAAACTACGATAGTCCATATTAATTGTTCCTATAAAAGCATATGCCTCATCGATAATAACATTCTTAGCATGATTAAATCCTAATGAATATTCATAGATTTTTCCACCAGCTTTTAAAATTTCACCATAATGAGCTCGTGTTAACATAAATACCATCTTCTTATCGGGAATATGTGGAACTAAAATTCTTACATCAACACCACTAAGACACGCTCTAACTAACGCTTCAATAAAATTTTGATCTATAATAAAATAAGGAGTTGATATACTAATTGATTTTTTAGCATTACTAATCATGCTAATAAATAATTCATATCCTGGATTATTCATGTTAGTTGGTCCATCTCCAAAAGGCATTACAAAAGAATCTTTAATTACCTCGTGTGTAATAAAATATCCATTTACATCAAGCATTTCTTTTGAAGACATATACCACATAGAGGCAAATAAAACTATAAAGCTATTAACCGCCTGTCCTTCTAATCTTATCGCATTATCACGCCAAAAGCCAAATCTAACTCTTTCGTGAATATATTCATCAGCTAAATTGTCTCCACCACAATATGCTACTTTTCCATCAATTATTGTCATTTTTCTATGATCTCTATAATTGATAGCTGGATTAATATTTATTCCAAGTGGTTCATATGAACACATCTTTAAATTAGGAATCTTTTTTAATCTCGCAATTGTTTCTTTACTAAGAACTGACCTCGATCCTATATCATCATATATAATCTTTATTTCAATGCCATTATTTCCTTTTTCTTCTAAGATGTTAACTAATTGGTTTAATAAATAACCATCGGCTACAATAAAATATTCTAAGAAAATATATTTATTAGCCTTTTTAATATCTTCAAGCATCTCCTTATGCTTATTTAGGGCATCATTAAAGAAAAACGTTTTAGTATTTTTAAAAATAGGAAATTTGGTACTACTATTTATTACCTTCGCATGTTTGTAAGCTATAATATCTTTTTCTTTTAACTCATCTAATAAACTATTTTTAATAACTCTATTTTCTAAATAAGCATCTATTTTTTTATTCTTTCTTTTAGGTATTCTTCTTCCATTACCAAATAATAGATACCACATTGTTCCAAAAAAAGGAGCCAATAAAATAAATATAATCCAAGTTAATTTGTAACTATTATTAATTTTTTTATTATATAGACTAAAAACTATTCCAATACCTAAAATTTGAAAACAAACATATACCCAATTATATATTTGATAATACTCTTTTTTTAAACCATTTATACCGAAAAAGACAATAAAATAAAATGCTAATTGAATAACCAATATAATTAAAGATATAAATATAGTAAATAATTTCTTTATAACCGTTGTACTTTTTCTTTCACTGAACATTTTATCACTCCTTTTTTAATAAAATATTATATAATGTTATTATAAACCTTTAAAGGGGGAATTTCTATGTTTAAATTATATAAAAGTGGCCATGATTTTTTTGAAGATAACAAAAGTTATCTTTTAGACAATATTTTAGAAACACAATTAATTATCAAAAACACTTTAAATAACAACGAGGTAACTACATCAAATCAATACTTTATAAAAGTCTATACCAAAGACTCTTTTTTATTAATTATTTGTAAAAAACCATACAATTTATTATTAGCAGGAAATAAAGATTTAATTAAAGAAGGCGTAAAATTATTATTTGATTATAACTTACATTTTCCAGGTATTTTATCAACAAATGAATTATGCAATGAATTCATTAAAGAATATAGTGCGTTATTAGGTGGTACTTTTAAAGTTAAAACAAAAATGCAAATAATGAAGCATTCTAATAAAATAGATGATTTCACCAATAATGTTACTAAATTAACATTAGACAATCGTAAAGACTTAGAAAATATAATGATTGTCTTTTATGAAGATGCGTTAAGTAAAAAATTATCTACTAAAGAACTTGAAGAAAAAGCTATTCAATATATAGAAGGCGGAGTTTATGGAATATTTGAAGATAATAAATTAGTCTGCATAGCGGCAAGAGCAAGAACTTTTATTAACGCTTCAAGTGTTAGTTTGGTTTGTACATTAAGAGAATATAGAAACATAGGTTATGCTAAGCAAATAGTAAAATATATTACAAAGGAAATTCATGATGAAAATAAGATACCAACTTTATTTGTTGATGCTAATAATCCGATAAGTAACAAAGCTTATTTAGATATTGGTTACAATTATTTTTGTGATCAAGTTGATTATACTTATACACAAGGAAATATAAAAGAAGCAATATTCGCTGGCGGATGTTTTTGGTGTATGGCAAAACCATATTATGAATTTGATGGTGTCCTAAACGTAAGTAGCGGTTATGCTTGTGGTAATACAATTTGCCCAACATATGAGGAAGTTAAAACAAAAACAACTGGTCACTTAGAAGTTGTAAAAATAACTTATGATGAAAATAAGATTTCATTTAAGCAGTTATTAGATATCTATTTCGATTCTATCGATCCATTTGATGATGGAGGACAGTTTATTGATCGTGGGCAAAACTATAGAACAGCTATTTTAATTACTGATATTTCTCAAAAAGAAATTATAGAAAATAAATTTATAGAAATAGAAAATATTTTTAAGCAAAAAGTTGCTGTTCAAATATTAGAAGATGCTATATTTTATAAAGCGGAGGAACATCATCAAGATTATCATTTGAAAAATCCTTTAGCCTACAAAGCTGAATATGAATCATCAAAAAGGGAAGAAAAATTTAAAGAGTTAAAACAAAAAAGGAGTTAAACTAACTCCTTTTTAAATACAATCCGCTTTTTTTAT
The DNA here is from genome assembly GCA_031550255.1 of Anaeroplasmataceae bacterium. GTDB lineage: Bacteria > Bacillota_I > Bacilli_A > Acholeplasmatales > Anaeroplasmataceae > JAVBOS01. Next base: position 5,104 of record JAVBOS010000017.1, read on the forward strand.
CCCTGAAACCTATTTTACAAAAGTGTAAAATTTTAAACATGAGTTAATTATACATAATAAAAAAATACTGTCAAGTGAATGGTTTTTGTCATTTTTATAAATTTTAAATACAAAATGTTCATTTTCAATATGCTTTTATGAATGTTTTTTAATAAAATACTTAATCTCCTTAAAAAACAGCCAATTTCTTTAAAAATAAAAAAAGAATAAAATTATTCTTTTTTTTCGTTTTCTATAGTTTTTTTTTTTTAATTTTGATAATGTAGCAAAAACAATACCGCATGCTATAAAAACAACCGCAAAAAGAATAGCCAGCCAAACTAAATTAGACTTCTTATATATCCATGTAAAATATACTAAAGCCAAAATTCCTGAATATAAGAAACACAAAAATATATTATATCCATTATCTATAAAGTTTTGTTTTGTTAATTT
>JAVBOS010000086.1:0-2983 GCA_031550255.1 Anaeroplasmataceae bacterium
CAGTTTAAAAGCTTTATTTAATTGATATAATAGCGTTATTATTTAGATAGAAATATATTTTTAGCAAAGAAATAAACACAATAAGTAAATAAAAATTAAAAAATATGATTTTAATATAGCATTAATGTTTTTAAATTTTAATGCTATAATATTTTCGTTAAAAAATTCGTAAGGAGCAAATTCAAAATGATTGTAGATGATTTTAATAATTTTATAAAGTATTGTGAAGTTGGGAAAAGGTTGGATAGAAAGAGTATAAAGGCTTATACAATTGACATAAATCAATTTATACAATTTACACAAATTGAACGTATATTTTATTTACATGATATAAAGAGAGAACATTTAAAAAAATATTGTCTTTTATTATCAGAGAAATACTCAGCCAAAACATGTAAAAGAAAAATTGCATGTTTAAAGGCAGCTTTTAATTATTTCGAATATGATGATGTTATTGAAATTAATCCCTTTAGAAAAATTAGAATTAAACTGCAAGAACCATTTACCTTGCCAAAAACAATAACTATCAATGAAATAGAAAGAATTTTTAATCTTCTTTACCATGAAAAAAATCTTGTGGTCGATATTAAATCATATACATATTTTGCGGCAATAAGAAATATTGTATCATTAGAGTTATTATTTTCTACCGGAATACGAGTCGCAGAATTGTGTTCCCTTAAATATGATGACGTTATGATACATGAACAATTTATTAAAGTTCATGGTAAGGGAAATAGAGAGCTAATAATATATATCGGAAATAATGAGGTTATAAAACTATTAAATGAATATAAAAATTTGGTAAAAGTAAATAAATACTTTTTTTTAAATCGTTTTGGTAAAGTATTATCAGAACAGTCTATTCGCTACTTAATAAAGCGTGCTTGCAGTTTAACAGGAATAGATCGAGAAATAACTCCACACATGTTTAGGCATACATTTGCTACTCAACTTCTTGATGATGGTGTGGAACTTAAATATATTCAAAAATTATTAGGTCATTCTTCTGTAACAACCACAGAGATATATACACACGTATCAATATCTAAGCAAAAGGACATACTAATAAGGCACTCTCCTCGTAATAAGTTTTCATTCCAATAAAGGATAACTAATAATTATCCTTTATTAAAATATTTTTTAAGACCTGCTTCTCTTAATTAAAAATCAGTTATTTTATGTTTAGTTGCTGATGAAACTTCTAATATATCATCAGTATCTTTGTCTTGCACAAGTTTCATGCAAACATATTTCAACAGATTTTTTGTTTCAGTTTCATTAGTTATAAAAAAGTTTTTTTCATTATCTAGACCAATCTCAAAATCTATTGCGATTCTTTCTCTTTGGTGTGGATCACCTAATAAATTTAATTTATCCTCACTTAATGTTAAAAAAGTCCTTGAAGATTTATATTGAAATGCTAATCTTTTAAACTCATCTATATTAGCAATAATTCTTCTCCCCGCTATTTTATCAATTGCTTCAACTTTATGCTTTTTTAATGTTGATTCAAGATCGAACATTTTTTCAAAATTATGATTAAAAGTGTATAGTTTTTTATTTATAATGAAATAATCTATATTCAAATATAGTCTATATAGTTCATCTTGATATAGATCTAGTTCTTTTTCAATATTAGTAGAAAAAACTATATTATGCTTTTTATTAAAATTCAAACTAGGACATGCCATACGAACCAATACAAGACTCTTTGTTATGTCTGTTTTATGGTTGCCACAAATTACATAGCCTGTAACTTTTCCAATAACCGGCTCTTCACTAGAATTTATTAATGCATCAGAAAATAATTCCCATTGTTCTTTAATAATATTATCATTAAGTTCCAACATATCACATGAGATTTTTGTGTTTTCTCCATTATACTTTTGAACATCTTCAATTGAGTTTATTTGATAAAAAGTTACTAATTCTATTAGGGATTTACAGTACTCATTAAAACTAGTATTATCTCTAAATCTTTTTTTCTCAATAATGAATGGATTTGTAGTTTTTTTACTTAATTTAAAAAAATATAAATCCCATACATAATTATTAATATCAATCTGATTAAAAAAATTAACTAAATTATCTTTATTCATTTTTACTCTCCTCAAAACTTATATAAATATAATTATTAAAATCATAGACTTCTGGTTCTTTGTATGCTGGTAATGTAATATCAACTTTGCTAATTAAAATACACTCGGTATATATATTTTTTTTATCATCCATTACGTTATATTCAATATCACAATTATATATTTTATATCCACGGAATTCTAAAAAAATATTAATATATACATTATCATTTTTTATACACAAAAATGCTAAAATCAAAAAACATACTACAAATATAACAACGTCTTTTAGTAAAGAAAAATCGAAAGCAATCATTGGCAAAATATATGCTAATAAAAACTCTGTAGATAATTTGTTGCATTTTCTATAACTAGTTAATACTACTTTCCTTTTAACTAATTTACCTCTGTTTTTTATCAAAGCAAGTATTTTAAAACGGCTAACAAAATAAATGAAAAGTATAATTAGAGTAAATATAATTGGTACACAATTATATTTGACACCAGACCAAATATTTTTATTAACAGTAGATTCACTATCCCAGTTATGAATAAAATTTGATATAATATCCCATAAATTAATTATAAGGATTGAGATCCATAATGGAATAAACGAGGTCACAAACATATGCCATTTAAACTTATTATCCATAAGATTACCCTCCTGATACCATACATAGACAGATTATTAAATACACTTCTTCTTTTATATTTTACCACACTTTTCAACATTTTTTTTAATCTTCGTTCGACAATAATCGACTTAAAAAGTAAGCGTCAAAAATAAACCGTATTGAAGAGCATACCGCAGCTTTAGTATAATAAAAGCTAACCATGAGGGAAATCAAATTCATTAAACAAAAATAACTCACCAAAATGTAACAAAAATAATTAAGAAAGCA
>JAVBOS010000050.1:0-3885 GCA_031550255.1 Anaeroplasmataceae bacterium
TAGTTGTTTATTCTAAATGTATAAAAACAACAAAAACATTATTCGTTATAATTATTCATGTCCTAATTGATTCACTTTTTAGTTCATCAGTTAATTATATATATATTTCATGTATGATGGTATCATATTTAATAGTACCAATTACATTAAATACAATATTTAAGAAAGTTAATTCACCACTTTTATTATCATTAATTGGGGTGTTTTATTCACTAATATATGCCTTACTTTTTGCGTTAACGACAGTTGTTTTAACTGATGCTAAATTTATTGATTATATAATTCCTGACCTACCATTTACATTAGTACTTTGCGGCAGTAGTTTTATCTCAATTTATTGGTTATATTTACCAATTAAGAAGATTTTCGACAAAATGTTATAAAAAAAGATGTTTTTATCTTGATTTTCAAGAATTCTATGTTATAATTAATGTGTATCTTAAATGATACATCCCTATCCCAAAGTGCAGAAATGCACAGTGAATTTCATAATTCACAATCCCCTTTTATCCCCGATCCCAATCGGGGATCCCCCATAAATATTAAAAGAGACAAATGTCTCTTTTTTTATAATATTTTATTTAAATTATTTAAGAAATTTAAATCATCTTCATAAGTTCTTTTACTTGGACCTTTAGTTCTATATCCAGCTTTCCTACTTTTAGCGCTTAAATAACGTGAATTTAAAAGAGTATCAATATTATTATTAGAAAAAATTAATCCATTTTGATTTATGCATTTCCCTTTTTTAGTTAAAACTAAAGAAGCAAGACCGTAATCTTGTGTTATAACAATATCATTTTCTCTAACATTTTTTAATAAAAAATAATCGACAGAATCATTTCCTTCATCAATAAAAAAAACTTTTGCATAATCACTATGAAATTCATGAGAAGTATCAAAATAAACTTCGACATCAATCTTTTTTTCTTTACATAGTTCTATAACTAGTTTTGTTACAGGACACGCATCAGCATCAATTAAAATTTTCATAATATCACCAAGATAATTATAAACAAAAAAATTATATTAGCAAATTCTTTTTTTAAACATATAAATAAAATGGTGATAAAAATGGTGATAATAGATCCAGGACATGGAGGAAGTGATCCAGGTGGAGGTACAAATCAATATTGGAAAGAAAAAAATATTAACCTAGATATTTCTTTATATCAATATAATAGGTTAAAAGAATTAGGGGTTCCGGTAGCTTTAACAAGATATATTGATGAAGATTTATCTCCATCAAATAGAATTGCAAGAGTTAGAAATATAGCTCCATCAGCAGTTGGAAAGAATATTTTGATATCAAATCATGTAAATATTGATTATGGTAATTTTGATGGTGCTGAAATTATTTATTCGATTAATAAAAAAGATACATTACCGAGACTTATTGCAAGTAATTTAAGCTTAAAAGGGCAAAAATTATCAAGCAATGGTATTTATACAAGAACATTACCTAATGGTCAAGATTATTATTTTATAATTAGAGATACGTATCCTTATGAAAGCTTAATAGTGGAATATGGATTTGCGGATAGCAAAGGTGATGATATTAATCAAATTAGATTTAATCGATATGAACTTGCTGAAGCAGTAGTTAAAAGTATAGTTGAATACTTAGGATATTCTTATGAAACAAGCACAACTAATTATACTGTTAAAAGCGGAGACACTTTATATAAAATAGCTTCTTTAAACAATACAACAATAAATGAAATAAAAAAATTGAATAATTTGACATCAGATACATTAACAATAGGCCAAAAATTATTAATCCCAATTAGTTTTGCAGAAAGTAATGTAATTTCTTATAAGGTTAAACAAGGAGATAGTTTATATTCGATTGCTAATACCTTTGGAGTAAGTGTTGATACAATTAAAAAAGCTAATAAACTTCTAACAAACACAATCTTTCCAAATCAAACATTAATTATTCCTGTTGATGGAAAAAATATTACAACATATACAGTTAAATCAGGAGATAGTTTATATTCAATAGCACAAGCAAATAATGTAACTGTCGATTTTATAAAATCAATAAATAACCTAAGTTCAAATACTATATATGCAGGACAAAAGTTACTAGTTTAAAAAAAGTTTTAGATTCTAAAACTTTTTTTGTATTTATTAAGAACTATTAACATACGCTTAATTGGTGATAACATGAAAAAAGTTAATATCTTTATTTTTTCCTTTTTTATTCTTTCGATTATTGGGGTAATAATGATTTATAGTGCTTCAAGTATTTGGGCAGAATACAAAACAGGAAGTAGTACATATTTTTTAGTTAAACAGTTACTCTTTTTTCTTGTTGCAATAATCGTTTTTATATTTGTAAAAAAAATAGATTATATGGTATTTAAGAAATATGCAAATCATATCTTTTTTATTTGTTTAATTCTTTTAATACTTGTTTTGATACCAGGAATAGGGATGGTAAGAGGTGGAGCAAGAAGCTGGATAGGAATTGCTGAATTGTCTTTACAACCATCAGAATTAATGAAAATAGGAATGATAGTTTTTACAGCTAAATTCTTAAGTAATTATCCTGGTATAGTATCAAAAATTAAATATTTATTTTTATATGTTTTAGTTCTTGGATTAGTATTTGGTTTAATAATGTTAGAACCTGACTTTGGAACAGGTTTTATTATCATTTTAACTATTATCTTAATGCTCTTTATAGGATTAGTACAATATAAATACTTATTTATCGGTGGCCTTACTGGATTAGGGGGAATGGTAGCATTAATATTAAGTGCTCCATATCGTTTAAAACGTATTTTTTCTTTCTTAGATCCTTGGAGTGATCCACTAGGTGCAGGATTTCAAATTATTCAATCTTTATACGCAATTAGTCCATCTAGTTTGTTTGGTTATGGTTTATTTAAAAGTAAACAAAAGTTTTTTTATCTTCCTGAACCTCAAACAGATTTTATATTTGCAATTGTTTGTGAAGAATTAGGTGTGCTTGGAGCACTAGTTATAATATTTTTATTCTTTATTTTAATTTATTTAGGGATAAAAACAGCTATTAATTGTAAAGAACTATTTGGAATGTATTTATCTTTTGGATTAACAAGTTTATTATTTATACAATTCTTTATTAATATTGGAGTAGTTATTGGATTATTACCAGTTACAGGAGTTACGCTACCTTTTTTAAGTTATGGAGGAAGTAGTTTATTAATAACATTCTTAATGATGGGAATAATAGTTAATGTTATGAGTCAAGAAAATATAAATGATAAAGTAAATTTAAGAATACGTGGAAAAAATATTAATTTTAAAATATTTTCTTTCAAAAAATTTAATAAAAAAATTAATAAAGAAAAAATCTAAAAAAATATTTTTCTTTGAAAAGATACAAAGTAGTTTTGTATTAAGAGATAAGAGATTTTATTATTTAGTAAAGTTAAGATATTAAATGTAATTACTAACTATAATTTAGCTAAGAAGTCGTTTTATACGACTTTTTTCTTTTTCATTACACAATTTTTTTTATAAGCATAGTCGTTGTTGTTGGATAAATAATACAACATTACTCTTTTTAAATTACAGAGAAAGAAGTTTGTTAATAACTTTTTTAATGGTGGGAATAATAATGTGTTTTCGATAAGTTGTTATACATATTTGTCATTTATCAAATGATTGCAAAAATAATATACTTTATTAAATAAATATGTTATAATATAGATGATATATTATCTAATAATTGATAAAATATTTAAAAATAGATAGTATATTATATAAAAGGAGTGGTAAAATGCAGGATTTTGAATGGGAAACAGCAGAAGAAATAAATTTAAATGTTGCTAAAAGATTAAGATTAATAAGAAAAAGGAAATCAATATCACAAGAAAATTTAAGTAAAATAAG
>JAVBOS010000126.1:0-3005 GCA_031550255.1 Anaeroplasmataceae bacterium
AAATATCAAGAAAAATAAAGAATTATTTATTTTTTTATATTATAATATAATTACGAGGTGATTTTATGAAGATAATCGATAGCCATATGCATATTGTTGAATACATAAATGGGATAGGATCACAAGGAGAACTAAGAGCATTAGCTAATGGAATGGTCAAATATGCAACAGGCCAAGAATTTAGAATAATTCCAGAAGGTATGGGTTCAACTGGTGTTACACCTGAGGAATTAATTAAGCTTATGGATAAGTATAATGTTGAAAAAGGAATACTACTTCAAGGTAATTATTTAGGTTTTCAAAATTTGTATACTTTTGAAGCAATTAGTAAATACCCAAATAGATTTACCGGGGCGGCAACACTTGATCCTTTTAGTAGAAATAAAGATAAGATTATTAATTATCTATTTGATGAACTAAAATTTAAAATAATTAAAATGGAAGTTAGTAATGGCTCAGGATTAATGTGCAACCATGAAACCGTAGATTTAAATGGTTCATTAATGCATTAAATATACAAAATGGCAAATGAAAGAAGCTTAGTCTTTGTCATTGATATAGGACGTCCTAGAAATGACTGCTTGCAGGTTGATAATTTAGCTAAAGCTATTAAATCATATCCAAATATGACTTTTGTTATATGCCATTTACTTGCATGCCAATTAGGTGATGATGAGATACTTAAAGAATCATTACATAAATTAAATTTACCAAATGTATATTTTGATTTGGCAAGTATCACTAGTAATACAAAACCAGATACCTACCCTTATTTTACTGCCGTTAAATATGTTAGATATGCCTGTGATATATTAGGTTCAAATAAATTAATGTGGGGTACAGATACTCCTCAAGCTTTATGTAAAGAAACATATCAAAACCTAATTGATTACATTAATACCTCTTCATTATTTAGTGAAAAAGAAAAGGAAAACATTTTTTATAATACGGCAAATAAAGTATATTTTAAAATCAATAAAGAGTGAGTTTATATTCACTCTTTATTATTTTTATTAGATTCTATAAATAATTCATTCTTATTAATAATTTAAGAAATAAATCTAAAGATATAATAAGGTGATTTTATGTTTAATCGATTAAAACTTGTTAAAAATGAAGATAACACATATGATTTATATATCTTCTATGATTCGAAAAATGAATTTTCTAAAGAATTTTATGAAGATGATGTAAAAAATTTTAAAATAAAAAAAGTTATAAAAAATATAAAAATTTTTTTATTAGGGACATTGGTTATATCTATTCCTTTCATGTCTTTAAGTGAAGAAGAAAAAGCAAAATATATTTATGAAGAATCACATAGTTTAGAAACTGATGTTATTACCGAAAATATTAATTCTAAAATTAATCTTGGTTATTTGTTTTTTGGCAGTTATAACGAGCAAATAAATTATGTAACAAGAACTAATAAAATTGATATTGCTTCTCCTAGTTACTTTAATTTAAATTCAAGTGGAAATTTAGAACTAAATAATATTAACATCGAACTTATTAATAAATTACATAATGAACAAATTAAAATAACTCCTTTTTTAAGTAATCATTGGGATAAAGAAAAAGGTATTAGAGCTTTAAATAATATTGATAAATTAACAAATGACATTTCAGAAGCAATAAATTTATACAATTTAGATGGAATTAATATTGATATTGAAAACTTAAGTCATTTAGAAAGAGATAAGTATTCACTTTTTGTTAAAACATTACGAGAAAAACTACCTAGTGACAAACAAATAAGTGTTGCAGTAGCTGCAAATCCTTATAACTATAAAACTGGATGGCATGCATCATATGATTATATAGAATTAGCTAAATATGCTGATTATTTAATTATTATGAGCTATGATGAACATTATAGTGGATCAGACGAAGGTGCAATTTGTAGTATTGATTTTTTTGAAAAATCACTTAAATACGCCATTAATAAAATTGATAAATATAAAATTGTAATGGGATATGCATTATATGGCAGAATTTGGTCAAAAGAAAATATACAGATGCAGGGTTTAGGGGTAAGTAATGAAGTAATTAACTTAATAAAGAAAAATTATAATTATAAAGTTATTTTTGATGAAGTTACATTAACTCCTAAAATTGAATTTAATGTAGGTGAAAATGATAAAAAAATAACTATAAGCAATCACACTTTAACTACTGGTGAATATGTTGTTTGGTATGAAGACAATACATCTTTAGGATATAAAAATCATTTAATAGAAACTTATGATGTCAAAGGTAGTGCATTTTGGGCTTTAGGACAAGAGAATATAGATATTTGGAAAAAATAAAAAGGAGCTGCCTCCTTTTATTTTTTTATTAGATTACTCTCAATTAATTTGAAAACATAGGTTTCTCTTTCAATCCATGTAGTATCTACAATTCTTTTTAATAACTGTTCATTATTATTAATTGCCTCAACAACTTCAACACATTCTGTTTCATAGCCAAAATTAATTTCGCTTTGTGTTAATTTTGGATTATACTTTTTATTCTCTACTTCACAAAGATAATAGTAAGATATCTGATGGAAAATTCCTTCACCAAAAATATCCTTTTTCTTTTCCATTAAAGTTCCGTATTCTTTTATTGATGATGGTATTATCTTTAATCCTGTTTCTTCAAGGACTTCTCTTTCTAGTGCTTCATGATGACTTTCTCCAAAATCAATTCCACCACCTGGTAATTTATATTCACCAATTTTCTTGCTTTTAATAACTACTAATTTACCATCTTTAAAAATAATAGCACGTACTGCTTCTCTTTTTATTATTGGTGAATTATCATTATAATCTTTTCTATCAATATTTCGTAAAATTTTCACAGTTCATACCCCATTATTTATAATATTCGTATAATAAAGTTATGAAATAATTCATAGTTTTGTTATACGTTTTTATTTTTGATATAATTCATTTAGACAAGCTATATCAGACTTGTTATTTCTAGTAAGTATTGATAGACGTAGCTTTACTTACTTGGTTGTG